>PUNP01000660.1 GCA_003551785.1 Candidatus Brocadiaceae bacterium
CTCTGGCAAACACCCATCAAAGATGTGCAGGCGTATCAACATATGAGCTCCCCCGCAGTGGATAAACAGTATGTTTATTTTGCCATGCAAGGCCGCCTTTTTGCCCTGAACAAGGAAGACGGTGAGGTTGTGTGGGAAACTGAAGGTCTGGGCAATACAGATGTATCGCCTGTCATTGCAGGTGATTATGTCTATCTTGTCAATAATAATGGCCGCCTTTTTGGAGTGGAGTCTGATACCGGCAATGTGGTTTGGCACTTTGATCTCGGTGTCAAAGTCAGTTCGGGAATGGCATTGTCGGGGAATACACTGTTTATCACGGCCCGGAACGGGGCCTTATACGCTTTTGTACCTACAGAAGTTCAATAATCCTTTACAACTTTTTGGAGTTATTAAGATGATGAGGAAAAGTGACTATGCAGGGAAAATGAAGTTGATGTGTTCGAGGTTATTTCTTAACAGCTTTTTTGCAGTATGCTTTGGTATGTTATTAATCAGCCCTGCTGTTGCCCGCGGGGCAAAGACAGTTCTGGTGGAAGATGGCCAGGCGGTGGCTGAAATTATTATTGCGGACGATCCTTACCCCATTGCTGCCTATGCTGCTCAGGAACTGGTATATCATGTGGAACTTGCCACCGGCGTCGCCCTGCCGATCCGGGGGGAATCGGAAGCGGGTGGCGATGCTGAGCATCGCGTCTATATCGGACAGTCCAATGCCGCAAGGGAGGCGGGAATTCACCACGATGAACTTGCTTCGGAGCAGTGCGTGATTCGCTCGGTGGGTGCTGACCTTTTTATCGTTGGAAATGACGGGCCGGGGCATCCGCTTTCAAGGAGCAATACGCACTCCGGAACGCTTTGGGGCGTCTACGAACTGCTGGAGGATGTTCTGGATGTGCGCTGGCTCTGGCCGGGCGAGCTGGGCATCGACATAACCGGAACCGATGACGTTGCAATTTCTTCTCGTGACCAGTCCGTACAACCCGCCATGGTCAGGCGGCATATTCGCACGCCTATCCATTGGGGAGGCGGCGATGAACTCGACAGGTTCGATTATTCCCTTCACGGCATGCTGCGCACACCTCAGAGATTGGGAACTGCCTATTCATCAGATGAGGCACTTGATCGATATGTATGGGATGAAGTGATATTTCTTCGCCGGCACCGTATCGGCCGCTCGGATGACCCACGGCCCTACACAGGCCACTCCTTCAGGGGATGGTGGGAAGAATACGGAGAGCAGCATCCGGAATGGTTTCAGAAACTGCCCGAGGGTGAAGAGGCTGATCGTTGGCGTAGACGTTTCGGATCAGTTTACGGCGTTGGTGGAGTTCCGGAAGGGGGCTGGGAGGACCATCGTGGTTCTGTAAATCCGGACCGTCCGCGTTTCACTTCCATGTGCGTGTCCAACGAGGAGTTCCAGCAGGAGATCGTCAACCGCTGGGTAGAACGTCGTGAGGATGACCCCGACACCATAATCCGTGTCGGTGAAAACGATATCAGAGCCCTCTGTGCATGTGAAGAATGCCTGGCCCTTGATGCTCCCCAGCCTACGGATGAGGAGTTTGGACGTATACCGGGGTATGCACGCGGGCAATACGAACCGTTCGATGCCGGCAGACGCTATGCCAAGTTCTGGAAAGGCGTTCATGAAAAAGCTATGGAAGTCGATCCCGATGCAGTCGTAACCGCCTTTGTCTATCTGAATTATTTTGTGGCTCCGGACGACGTGGATCTGCACGAAAACATCGTTCTCAGCTTCTGCCCCTGGGGCGGATGGTGGTTTCCGCGTGATCCCCGTGAACAGCAGTGGCTGCGCGAGCAATGGCACAACTGGGAGGATACCGGAGCTACACTTTACTATCGTCCGAACTATCTGTTAAACGGTGGGGCAATGCCGCATGTGTACGCCCGCCAGATGATCGAGGAACTGAGTTATTTCTACAGGCATGGTTCCATCGGGACCGACTTCGACACGCTGACCGGCCAGTGGGCGGTCAACGGGACGACCCTCTATGCGCTCAGCCGCTTCCATAACCGCCCGGAGCTCTCGGCGGAAGAGATGCTGGATGAGTATTATGCCGCTTTTGGCGGCGCTTCGCTTCATGTGAAAGCGTATTTCGACTTCTGGGAAGCGCATACGACCTACAACCGGGCGATTAAAGGCTTTGGAGGCAGCACACACCTTTATCACCGGCGTGCTCCGGACTTATATAAATCCGAGCATTTCGACCATGCCCAGCGGATACTTGACAGTGCCGCCGAAGCGGTTGCGGATGATAATGATGATATTTATTATAGAAGGGTGCAGTACCTGCAAAAGGGTCTTACCCATGCCCGTAAGTCTGCCGCTCTTGCAAAAGTGTTTATGGATAGTGACTCGGATAAGGATGCCCGAATGGATGCACTAAAAGATCTGGTTTCTTTTCGGCGCGAGATAGAAGACCTGCATGTTGCCAATCTGACCTATGCCGGACGCTGGGACCCGGTACCTGCCGTTCGAGGATGGGATGATGAGTTTGAATTTGATATCAATGACCTGGAACTGGATTAATAGATTTAAGTCATGATAACCACGGGGACAAGCCCCATGGGGTCTCCTCTCGTTGGCGTTGTGTTTTTTTTGTAGTCAGTCATGCAAGCCACGGGCACAAGGCCCGTGGGGGTGCAAATCCAAACGAAGGGACTACGCTTTTTCAGAGACTGTGCTCTGGGAATGGGGCGCCTGTCGGCGCAGTTCAGATAAATGCCCCATGACCAATGTCAATGCTAGTCGTCTTTTTCCCCGAAGGGGATATTTATTTACAGCCCAGGGTTGGTCGGCGGTCGTTTGCCGATCCTGCCCTGGGAAAACTGTGTGAAACATAACCTTCCCTGAAGTTACCATGTATAGAACGGCATCGGCTGCGCGATACTTGGCACCTATCACTACTCTTGGAATCCAACTGGTGCTTGACAAAAATATACATAGCAGGAGAATATTGTGTTCCCGGCTATAGAGCAAAAAGGTTCCGAAAACATTGCTGTCCGAACTCCAGATTTCCTCACCGTTTTCCAAATCAAGAGCAATCCCCCTGGAAGGTTCATCAGGCGCCTGACCACGTCGGGCTTTGAATTCGACGGCATTCTCAGAAAGTCCGTCAACCACATAGACAACATCCTCCGAGCTGATAATGGCATGATGGCGGAACCCGACACGCGCTTCACGCTTCCATTTAACACGTCCGTCTTTCCGGTCCATCACGACAAGGACCCTGCTCTAAGTACCGCTGTAACCTCTCCACCCAAGATCCTGATCCCTCTCTCTCCACCCAAGCTCCTGATCCTCAAAAATATGAGGTTTGGCGGTGGTTATGAGCGAATCGCCCTGCACGCTCATATGTCCCCAATCCGGCGCATCCTTCTCACTCTCAATCTGCGCCGGAGAGTGGACGGGCAGCACGAAAACGTCCTTTGTTTTGCCGCTGCGTGGGTCGAGACGGTGGATTTTGCCTTCATGGCGCAGATATATGCTGTCCTGCAAAGTAACGAAGGGGCTGCCTATATAAGCAACTCCGGTAAGTTTCCTGTGCAGCATTACTCTCTGCCCTTGAGACCACTTCTCTTCACGGTCAATCTTGGTGAAAGGATGGCCGATGCCCGGAAACTCACGTTCCCATAACTGTCGTCCGGTAAAAACGCAGCGTGCAGCGATCGTCTCTACGCCGAGAAACACCTGCCTGCCTCCTGCAATCTGCGGCTTGGGTCCAGCGCCATGTCGCGGAAGAATATTGTGGTTATTCGGCCCTCCGAACCAGAGGATTCCCAGCGGCAGTCGCACACGGTCATCGAATGAAAGGTTGGTGTTGCGGGGGTCGTGATACTGATGCGTCCATTGCCCGGCTCCTGTGAGCGGCCCGCTGCGTTGAGCGAAAAGGTGATCTTCCCGATCCCAAACCGAAACCTGATCAACCGCCGCGGCAGACGCGGCTTCAGTCAGATACTTCACTTCGTCGGCGCCAGCCCTGAGCCAGGCGGTCCCCCCGTAGGGGCGCAGGAGGTTGAGGACTTTTTTAAAAACAGCCTCGTCCGCGCCGATACCGGCTGCCGGAGCGTCCTCACTTATCACCAGGCTGAAAAAATAAGGCTGCACGGAAAAAGCAGGAGGAGTTCTTCCTCCGGCAACCACCAGCCGGTCACCATCAACGGCCGGATAACCCTGCGGTGCGAGGCCGCCGTGGCCCTTTGCGCCGCCATGAGGAAGACTGACGTAATCGGAACTGGTGGTATCGTTCACCCACTCCACTTCACCGCTTTCGGCGTTGAGGGTATAGATAAACACCCCGTGTTGAGGCCATATACCCGCCGTGAAATAGACAATCCCATCCGCAATCACCGGCCCACTGCGAGCGGGCCAGAAGTTTATTATGCGTTCATTGCCAAGCAAGCGATGCTCTGAAGGCCCCCCCTGAACTTCCATTCAAGCTCACCCGTTTCGGCATGAACGCAGTAAAGATACCCGTCGTCGCTTGTAAAATATACTCTTCCGTCCCGGGCTGCGGGCGCAAGTCGAACCGGACCGTCTGCATAGAACCGCCACTTTTCTCTGCCATTCTCTATGCTGTAAGCCGTCAAGCTGTCGGTGACATTGGATGGGACGAAAATAATATCACCCATTACTACCGGGGAGTAGGCGACATCAAAGTCCAGTTTGCTCTGATCATCCCACTGATGGCGCCACGCCCTTTGGGGCTCAGGAAGTTCTCGTATCCATTGAAGATGCAGTTCCTCGGCGAGATTATGTGGTGTGGAAGCACTGCGTGCGGCGTCGAACCGCCACATCGGCCAGTCCGGTTTCGCCAGTTCCACCCTGCTCGAGAACACCGAAGCATATCCATCGGCAGGGGGTTCCATCATCATGAAATGCGCCTCCATGGTGAATGTTTCAGGAGGGTCTTCCAGCGCAAGAGGATCGACTTCGATCCGCCCGGCCTCTGTCGCATCCAGCTCCAGTGCTAATTGCGACGCCGGCCAGGCAGCAGATGATGCATGTATAAAGACAGCCATAAGACACAATGCTGCAACAATTTTCCGAATCGGGCGTTCAATAGACATAAAAGATGATTTCACCTTTGATCCCGCCGCCTTTAGCTGTTGTTCGAACTGCATTTTTGATGTTATACGATAATCTTTTATCATTAATTTTACTCCAATCTTATAGTTTATCTTTAACCCTTTAGTGGTCTACCAAAACATCATCACCGGTAAATATTCGGACTTGCGACTTATCTGCGATCAGCCAAATACACCGATGATAACAAGCCCCATAGTGAGCATTAAGGCCCCGATAATTCTTGTAACCATCCCTCTCTCCCGAAAAAGCCATAGGCCGCCGACGACACCGATAAGTATGCTGAACTGCCTGAATGCCACCACCAGACTCGCATGATCCGTTAGCTGATAGGCTGAGACGATGAGGACATAAGTTCCAAAACTCATTAAACCGGCAAAGATAGCGGGAAAGAAGGCCTTGTCGATGGAATTATCATGTGTCTTTATACCCACGGGAAACCGGGAATAGACAACAAACGTAAAAAGGTAGAAAAGGTAAGTATACTGCAGCGCCGCAACCGGCCCGGACGCTATGATCTCCGAGCCCACTTTATCCAGCAGCGAATAGCCCACGGTTCCTATCGCCGTGAGCAACATGAAAAAGGTTCCTTTGTTGAAATAATGATTCAATTTTATAGCGCGCAAATCGTATATAGGAACCAGAAAACACCCTGCTGAGACGAGGAGGAGGCCGCCGACGGCCGGCAAGCCGAGGTAGCGTCCCCTCAAAACATCTCCTACGGCGATCAACAGCACAGGCATAGCGCGGGCTATAGGGTAAGCAATAGTAAAATCGGAGGATTCATAAGAGCGGGCCAGAAAATAAAAATAAGACCCACAAAAAACTCCGGACCCCACAACACACAGCACGGCTTTAAAAGGAATGGGGTCAGTAAAGAACAGGCTCACAGCAAAAGGGACAAAACCCGCTATAGCAACTGAGCCCAGGAGCCTGCGTATAAATATCCGCTCATTTCTGTGCCGGCGAACCAGAATATTCCACCCGGCATGCATAAAAGTCGATATAATAACAAGTAATATGGCTAAGCCCGACATAAATATACTCCTGAATAAAAGTTATCGTACTAATATCTTAATTGTAATTTTCTTGCTTTTTTGGCAAAAAGATTATTATTGGACATAGCAAAGTTCTGGAATAATAACAAG
>PUNP01000442.1 GCA_003551785.1 Candidatus Brocadiaceae bacterium
TATGCTTTTCGACCTTACTCAAGAACCGCGAATTGTCTCAGAAACGCCATCGGAGGATCCACAGGTAACACATGGCTCTCGTCCGGGGATGGTCCAAAGCGCAGTGGATAGACAAGAAAATGTACTGCGAGAAATCGCCATAAGGCTGCGTCGTTTTCTTAATGTGTCACAAAATAAACCCATAGAAAAGCCTCTGATAGTTATAATACCAAAATTTGATATATGGGCCGATTCGTTGGGGATTTCTATTGATGAAGAGCCCGTAAGAGTGACGGAAGAAGGCGGGGTAAATGTCGATATTAAGCGGATACATAAATCCAGCGATATAATCAGGGAATATCTGCTTCAACATACACCGGAAATAGTTACCCAAGCAGAAAGTTTCAGTTCTAAAACGACATTTATCCCGGTCAGTGCCATGGGCTGCAGTCCAAAACAGGTCACGCGAGATGGGAGCAGTTTCTATGGAGTGCGCCCAAAGGACATCAAACCAAAGTGGGTTACGGTGCCTTTGATGTATTGTTTAGGATACAGATTTAGTAAGAAAAAGTAATTTGAGAGATCAAATCATGAGTTATGAAATTGTCTATACATCAGTTCCTAAAGGTTTAAGAACCAGTGCAGGCGGTTTTTGCACCGCTGCCGCCAGTGGCGGGCTTTCAGCTCAGATGATAAAAAAACTTGAAAAACTCAGCCCCTACTCTTTTTACTTCAAACTTTCGGATTCAAAGTCGGATCTCAACCCGGTTAGTTATTCCCACACGGCTTTGACTATAGGTGCTTCTACTCACCATGTGCTGTCGAAAGTCGCTTTTAATGGTGCGGATTACTCAGGGCGTTCTAATAAGATAGCACATCATTTTCTATTGGAAAGCTCCGAACTGTTAAACTGTGGTCCGGCATATATGCTAAGTGAAATGAATAAAAGCGGTATATTGTATTCTGAGTGGAAGGAAGAACCACAAGAACTGCCAGCCAGAAGCCTTGCGACGGAACTTAATATAAGAGTCAATAATAAGAAAAGTAAAAAAAAGAAAGCATGGGCTGAATTAGGCGATCCCGGCTGGGCGGGTGCCTTGTGCCGCGCATTCAGGGAAAACAAAAAGACTCCTGCATACATTGTTTTCAAACCGGGCATGGATATCTTGAGTTTGTACGTCGAGAGTCTGTCAGTATTGCCGGAAAGTGAACGCTGGAATGTCTGCTTCTCCACCTACTTTACGTCTTTGCCCCCCGGGGCGCAATATAATTGGCGTGCTGTTATTTCCGGGACGAAAAGCGCGGAGGAAGTTATGCGTTCCCCGCATGCCACGGTCATTGACCTGACCAAACCGTTGGGCAACCCTGTTGAAGACGAATACACTGAAGCCGCCCGGTCGGGAAGCAGCGTATCTGCCGGTTTAGACACTGAAAATGCTGGGGAAATCCAAAGCCCCACCATATCCGGCTCAGGAAGTCCATCATCGCCCAAAAACAATAAAAATAGCCAACCAAGCAAAACTGATATTAGGGATAAAATACAAGCCGCTAAGCAGCAGATGCAGGAGCCGGAGCAGGAAGCTGTAGAAGTTGTGCCTGAAGAAGAGTCCCCGGTGACTCAACCAGGAAAGCACCTGAGCATGTTTATTATTTCTTCCTTTGCTGTTTTATTTGTTATCTTGGCTTCTTTTATGTTTTTCCGCTATGAAAATAGAATCGCAAATCTCAAGAGTGAACATGAAGAAAAACTTGAAGATCAGAATACTAGGTCCGAAAAAAATATTGAAGAGAAAGAATCAAAAATTCAAAGCTTAGCAGATCGTATAAAACAAATCGTGAAAGAAATGCCCCATGATGCTGAAGTGGATACAGAAGATTATCTGGGTATGCTTGATACATTGCATGGGATAATTGATGACTTATCCAAAAAAACGGACGAAGAAAGCCGTAAACTTCAAGTTTTGGAAGACAACATCAGAAAATTATATGAAGATATTGGCATTGCGTTTGAACTCTTCAATAAAGAAAAAGTCCATGAGCAAATCAGCGAAAAATGGAGTGAATTGCAAAAAGAAAAAGACCAAATATATAGAAAGGCTCGTCGTCCCGAATTAATGATCGGCGACAGCTGGTTTTATCGTGAACGTACACAGACTGAGATTGAAGAGGTGAAAAATCATTCTGATGAAGACAGTATCTGGAAGTTCAATATTGGTAACGGAAACAGATTATTGCCGTTTCCACAAAATATAACTGAACATGTTGTCGAAATTAGGGAGTTTGATCCTATAGAGGGCGAATTTGCCGTTTTTATTACAGATTCAAATCGCCGAGTAGCAGATATTTATGTAGAAATTATTGATACTGAAACGGACAACATCTTAAGGGTAGAGGTTGAAGATGACAATGAAGAAATTGCAAATTCACTTGTCATAGAAATAGCAGAATATACCGAAAAAGGTAAAATTTCAAAAATTTATCAATGTGTTTTGAGAACTGGTGATCCTGCCCTCATTGAGCTGGAATACCGCTGGGACCAAGAAAAAAATTACAGACATATGAAAATACCAGAACATCAATTTTCCTATGCCCTCGCTGAGGAAAATAAAGATGGGGCAACTGTTCTGGATACTTTACAGCGGCTCATACATTTAGATGCTCCCTTTTCCTTTGATGATAGGAGCCAAAATCGGCTCATTATAGAAAAGGATGGAACCGTTGTCGCAGAATTGAATGTGCAGAAAATACAAGGGCCTTCCAGGCGTTACGGGGAGGTGGAGAAATATCTGAGTAAAGGAAAAGAGGGTATCGTAGAATTAAGAAGAGAGATTGAAAATATGGGGCCTATTGTACTCAGAGATTTATGGGGGCAAACATTTGTCAAAATATACTTTACTTTGCAAAAACATCCGAAAATAGAAGTTGAAAATCAAGAAGTTGATAACGATAAGAGCGACGCATCAAAAAGTAATAAAGGGTTTAAGGAACCTGATAAGAGTGAGTAACTATGCCTATAAGAAGCCGATCATATAAAATAGTCAAAGATATCAACGACAACTTTGATTCGGACGCTGCATGGGATGTGGAGCAGTTAAAGGGACTGGCGCAAAAGTTTGCCACTGCCTGCAACGAATTGATGAAAAGGGCTGCCGAATGCGATATGCGGCTCGAAGAAGGGAAAAAGCACGAGGCCGCAAAAATTGCCAAACTTAAGCCTTCACTCAAAACAGAAGTTGAACTGCTTGACTTTCCGAATATCAATGATTGGATTGATACGTGCGATGAGTTGGGTTTTGATACGCCGGACAATTTTGACCCCGATTATGTGCGCCAGGTTTTGGAACAGCTCGGTCAGTTAGGCGATGATGTCTTGCGGTTAGTTGACCTTCATACCCGCCTTTCACTCGGCCTGGCACCGCTTGACGACAGGATTGAGGTTCTGCGATCGTTAATGGAGAAAGACCATGTCAATGAATTCTGGAAAAATGATCTAATGCTTTTTGAAGAGGCCAGATTGGACGATATACGCAATCAAGCTAAAAGTGCATCTGACTCTGCCGACTTGGGGAAACTCAAAAGGATTATAGCTGAACTGCATGAGTATGACTGGCATATCCAGCCGGATAGCTGCATCAAGTATGTGGAAAAGATTACCTGGCCCCACATCAAAAGAGACGCTCGGCAAAGATATGAACGTCTTTTAGCTGAAATCCATGAAGCGTATGCACAACTTAATGAAAAACGGTGCAGAGATGTTTTCAGGCAATGGTCAATGATTGAAAAGGAAACCTCGGTCGCTCCAGATGACGACATGTCTTCTCAGATAAATCAGGTTAAAGAATGGTTTGGAGAGCAGGAGCGGGAACGGGAGGAAGAAAAGGCATATGAACAGGCCTGCTTACAGCTTGAATCCGCTCTCGAGGGTCGAGGCGTTGGTATGGATGAACTTGAGAGGCTCACAGCTAATGTGCTCCGCTTCGAACGCGGTATTCCCGAACTGCTCGCGGCACGATTAAATTCGAGAAGAGAAGAACTTAAACTCGCCGCCAGAAGAGTCTTCATCTTTAAAATGTCGGCAGTGGCCGCGGCCGTTGTCATATTTGCGGCTGCAATCTTTTTTTTCGTGGTTTTGCCGCAGCGACGGGCCGGTATTTTGCGGGAGCGTATCATCGCTGCCGACGATCTACTAAATGAATTGATTAGCGAAGAAGCCGACAAAGAAGCTGCGGAAAAAAAATTGAGAAAATTGGAACTGAACGATAATAAAGTTTACAGCGATATTCGTATTCAATCCCATGAGAAAATACTTGAGCAGCTCAGGGAATTTTATAAGGAGGTGGACAACTTAGATGCGATGCTTGAAGAAGATATGCCCAAAAGTGCAGAAGTTGGTCCGTTACTAAGCCAAATATCAAGATTGGGAAAAAATGCAGATGGAGAATGGATCAACTGGCGGGTTCAAAATTTAGTAGAAGACCTCAGGGAAAAGCGTGATGAGGTTTTCTGAATGACACAAAGAAATATTAGCTTTTAATTCTAAAGGAAACGTCAATGGTTACTATTGATGACATGATAAATAGAAATATTGAAGAAAAGCCGGACCTTTCATTTGATCAGGAGGATATTGAAAAACGGTTGGGAATGCCTTCGGGGAAATTTACAAGTCCATCCCTCTTGCTTCCGCTGATAATGGCTATTGTGGGAACTTTGCTTTTTTATGGGTTATTACTATTGCCCGGATTGCGGTTGCTTTGGAATTCGTTTACTGATAATCCGGTTTCTTATGCGATAGTATTTTTTTCTGCTTGGGCTGCTGCCATTCTCATTATTAAACGTTTAAAACTCAGTCTGCAGCAAAAGGCCTTGCGGCTGGATCTTATTCCCCCTGATGCCCCGGGCTTTACTGTAACAGCATCATCGGCGGAACAGTTACTGAAGCGTTTGTATAATAAAGTTGATTCTCCCCAAAGGTTTTTACTTATCCGCCGGATTCATAATGCGCTGTCAAATTTAAAAAATATCGGCAGGGTAGGAGATGTTAAGGATATTCTTCAGGCGGAGGCCGAAAATGACGAAGCGCAGATGGATTCAAGTTACACTTTTCTGCAAGGGCTTGTGTGGGCCATACCCGTGTTGGGATTTATAGGCACAGTCCTTGGATTGTCTGTTGCTCTGGGTGAGTTTGGCAGCGTGTTGGATAAGAGCGGAGCCGGGTCGGATATGTCTGCAATAACAGGGGCATTACAGGATGTAACCGGCGGACTCGCTACCGCTTTCCAGACAACGCTTCAGGGACTCGTCGCCGCGCTGTTCATACATATGACAATGATCGGTGTAAAAAGAAGTGAAGAGCAGTTTCTGGACCTTTGCAGTGAATATTGTCAAAAACACATAATCGCTCGAATTAAACTGATCATGCCGGAAAGTGAGATAATTGAATGAGCAGATCAAGACGCAGAAATAAGGGTAGCACAATCAGCCTTTTTGCCTTTCAGGATATCATGGCTGCCATAATCGGTGTATTGTTTTTGGTAGTGCTTTTGATGTCATTGCAGCTGACAATTGAAGGGGCGGAACAGGTTGAACATATGGAGAATCCTGATGAGTTACGGGCTAAACTTGATGAACTGAAAACATATCACGAAAACATCAGTGCGGAAGTCGAGGCTCTTAACCAGCAAATTGATGCGGTCCGAAATCCGGAAAAAGTAACGAATGAACTCCTGAGGATGAGACGACGTTTAGAATTTTTAAACGACAGGATACAAGAAGAAGCCCAAAGATCGTCAGATATGGAGGAAAAGACCCGGGAGGTCAAAGATGCCATTAAGGAATTGACAGAGAAGAAAAAAGAACTTGAAGCCGAGGCTGAATCTGCTGCACAAGAGGTGGATACGAAAGCCAATGTGACATTTATAAAAGCTTCGGGTACTCTGAAGCCATGGCTTGTGGAGATTACGAATCGCTCTATTCGTGCAGCACTTTCAGATGATCCTTCAAATGTTATTGAATTTGCTGCCATAAATGAAAGGCGACGACGCGATGATTTTATTGGTTGGGCGGAGAGAGCCGTAAATGACAGTACGCATTATTTTGTCCTGTTTATGAAGCCATCAGGTTATGATACCGCTATGGCACTTATCAACGACCTGCAGAATAGCGGATATGATTTCGGACGCGATCTGATACCGGAAGATCAGATACTATTTTAATTTGGCTGGGGTGTTTATTTATGCGGCGGCGCGGTAACAGTGGATCATCTGACAGTCTGGA
>PUNP01001026.1 GCA_003551785.1 Candidatus Brocadiaceae bacterium
TGCCAGTGCGGGCCCGAGGGAATGATAGAGCACGAAATCATCATTCAGAGGCATGCCAGGGAATATGACATAGTCGAGGAGTCACCCGGTCCGAAGATTTCCTGCGACCAGATTGGTCTGGATATTGTTCCCGGGCCGGAGAATATCATTTTTGAAGGTGGTGTTATGAACATAATTCTGTCGGGCTCGGAAGATATTGAAGTAGATATTTCCCATCTCCCCGGAGACGAGCAAACGGAACTGAAAAAAGTGGCAAAGGCTGTTTTTGAATGATTCTATCCATTATCCTCTTCGTTCTCCAGCTTTTCAATATTTTTGGTGTGCCTATGGTGTTTTTGATTATTTGCATGCAGTTCTATAGGACTCCATTCTACTGCCCCGAAAAGTCAACGGGTCAGTCAGGACACGATTCTTGCAGCCGCTGCTGCATCCACTGGTGGGCACCTTCATCCAGCCGCAGGTCCTTCCATTTTCCCAGTACCCAGCCGAAACCTTCCATAGCATCATCCGGAGATGTCTGAGCTTTGAATTCGGTGTTGCTTTCCTTATCAAAATCGCAAATTCCCTGTAAAACGCCCAGAGTATATTGATCGCATTCCTTCATTTTGCCGATTTCGTGGTAGTTTTTGATCCGTTCGATGAAAGTGAAAAAGGTGCCGTTCCCGCTTAACATTCAACAAGCCAGTTTCTTATATATGTTTTCATGCCGTTTCTTGAGCTTAAAAAGCGAATATGATACCATAAACGAGTTTTAAGCGTATTTTTTTCGTACAATCCAAGACGTCCTAAGAAGGGTTAAGAAGCGAAAGGGACATAATGCTTTATACGTGCCCAAACGTGAAGCGTAAGGCTTTTAGCGCAGTGTCGATCAAGTTAAAACCATTTTTTGCTGCTAAAAACGCGTTCTAACACCTTTTTTGTGTTGTATTACATCGACAACTCTTTTAGATAAAGCAAGTTATATGGGAACGGCACCTAAACAATAGAAACAATAGTGTCGTTACGCGGTAAACACTACACCTTGCTTATTCCCTAAAAGCTACGTGATATGTTTGATTTTCACAGACTTTGCTGTAATAATAGCAGTATAGATTGATGATAATAATGAAAGACGGCAAAATGGTAATATGGATAACGAGAAAAAATGCCGTTCAGAAAGATTGTGAAAAGTTAGTAAAGCTTATCGGTTTGACATGTAAAACAATGAAAGCCAGGAGTTCTGATTCCTCATTTCAAATTTTTCATTCCAGATTCCGGCTTGTTCGGGTTAGGAGGTAAAAATGAAAAAAATATTTAGTGGCACAGTTAAAGGAGATTATATTCAACTCGAAAAAGCGGCTGAGATTCCGAATGGTACTCAAGCGAAGGTAATCGTGGAAACCGATGCTAAAAACAAACAAGATGAAATACGAAATAGACAATTGTCGCTTATTAAAAATGGATTTGATTTAGGGGGGAAATTCTACTCTCATCGTAATGAACTACATGAACGCTAAGCTGATCGACACAAACATACTGGTTTATGCTTACGATAGCTCAGAAGGTGAAAAACACCGTAAAGCAGCCGAAATCGTGAGTAGAATTTGGGAAGAAGGGGGCGGCGTTTTATGCATCCAGAATCTTATGGAATTTTTTGTGGTCATAACTCGTAAGGTGCAGCACACAATCCAGCCACAACAGGCATCTGTCATTATACGTGATGCTATAGAATCGGAGAACTGGATGGTAATTGAAAGACACGAACAAACACTTTTGTCTGCAATTGACTTGTCAATGCGTCATGACCTGCACCTGTGGGATGCGGCAATAGCAGCGTGTATGCTTGAAAACAATATTAGGGATATCTTGACGGAAGATACAAAACACTTTGACAGGATTCCACAGGTTAATGCTGCAACTCCTTTTTAACTTTCTTTTTTATCCCCACCCTCTCGATATTTAGTTAGGACTGAGCGACCTTGTTGTATATCATTGCTCTATGAGACTTACAAGGTGACAAAGATTCATAAAAAAGGTGCCGTTCCCGCGTAACATTCAACAAGACAGTTTCTTATGTATGGTTTCATGCCGTCTCTTGAGCTTAAAAAGCGAACATGATACCATGAACGAGTTTTAAGCGTATTTTTTGCGGATAATCCAAGACGCCTTAATATGGGTTACGGAGCGAAGCGAAGGGGCATTGGCTTTATACGTGCCCAAACGTGAAGCGCAAGGCTTTTGGCGCAGTGTGGATTAAGTTAAAACCAGTTTTTGCTGCTAAAAACGCGATTTAACACCTTTTTTGTGTTGTGTTTCAGCGACAACTCTTTTAGATAAAGCAAGTTATATGGGAACGGCACCTAAATTAAGCCTTGCCCTCTTCATCTTCAAGAATGAAGGCGTTGAAAATACGATCGATCTGCGGGCCGTAGAGTGGCTTGAGTTTCCGGCAGATTTCCTTCACATCCCGGTAGGTTGAGTCGAAGGTTCCCATTTACAACTCCATTCCCATAAACAGCCCGCTTCGTCTATTAGCGGCGTCATACTGAAGGGCGGTTTCCAGGCTATCGAATTTAATTTCGGCTGCGTCCTTCCAGTAGTTGAGTTCTTCATCACGCATTTGTTTTTCGAGCTGCTGGATCTGCCCCTGGAGTTTGATCTCATCGCCTCCGGGCGGGCCGGGCGTAAGGAGCCTTAGAATAGACAGTTTTTCCTGCAGTCCTGAAATTTTGGATTTCAGGTCACTTATATGTTTTTTATGGAGCTTGCCACGCTGCTGGACATTTTGGCTATGGTGGGAGAGGGTGTATTTTTGTTTTTGGATCTGGCCGCCGAAGACTTGTTCGTGAATACTGTTTGTGGAGAAATCAACACCAGTCAGCGGCCTCAGATAATTGTTCATATCGAGTGCGCGGGATGTTATGTAAGAATTGTTTTCTCGGCCTTTCTGGAAAAGACTTTCTGGCTGTAAAGAGGTATTTTCATTGCTTGCCCGGCCATACGCCCGGCTGGATGAAAGGCAGCCACTTGGCATTGCAGACCTGTAGCGGTTGTTTTGTAATTCCATAGTGGTTATAGATAGCGGGCGGGGTATTTAAACTTTTCGGTGGCGACGGGAGGGCTGTTGTCACAGCAGACACATTCATTTATACTAAAGGAAAGCTAAACAGGTAGAACACCTTTAGAGTCGGAGATAACAGATAATTGATACTATCGGAGATGGCCCAGATCCTAGGTTCTCGTAAATAGCGGTAAGTTTTTATTCATGACACTGCAACAACAGAATAAGAAGACACTTGCATAATTTAGGAAAAAAATGGGACGTGTTTATTTCGCATGCAACTGAGGATAAAGAGGATTTCGTGAGGCCTCTTGCCAGAGCGCTTGTACGCCTTGGCCTTAAGGTTTGGTATGACGAATTTTCTCTCCAAGTCGGAGCTAGTTTATCTCGTGCCATCGATAAAGGACTTGCTGAATCCCATTTCGGAATCGTAATTCTAAGCCCCAGATTTTTTGAAAAAAAATGGACGGAATACGAGTTAAGAGGACTTGTGGCGCGGGAGATAGAGGAGGATTGGGTCATTCTTCCTATCTGGCACAATGTTACTCGTAATGATGTAGTTAAGTTCTGCCCATCTTTGGCGGATAAAATAGCGTTAAATACAGCTCATTTGCAGGCCGGAGAAATTGCGAAAAAACTACTCCGCCAAATTCGTCCTGATATCCATGCTTCCTATTCAATGGTTGAACTTGATGATGTAGTTGAAGAAGCTGCTTTGGAATTACAAGCTGAGCTGGAAGCGATACGCAAAAAACTTTCAAAATATCTTTGTCCCTTCTGTGATTCTGCGATGGTATCCCGTGTCTCTGCACCCACTGATGAAAGCGAGAAGGATTGGGGGATTCGCGAATCCTTTCGATGTGGTTTTACGCATTTTGACACTTTTTTAGAACGTCCTTGTCCATCAGACCCCCGTTTTCCTAAATTCGAAGATTTTGAGCTTCACTTTCGCAATAATCCAAAAGAACCTCGTTGGAAGTGGCAATGTCATGCCCGAGCAAAGACCGAAATGGCCCGCAAACTTCATATTGAGCGCGGCCTTGGATCCACTAAAAAAGAAGCTATACAACAAGTAAAAACATACTATGATCGTGTGGCTAAAAGGTTAGAAAACCGAAAAGAGTAATAATGGACGAGCAAGAAGAAAAATTTAAGATCCCAGCCGAGATTGAGCGTTATTTGGAAACGCTTTCGAATTACTATGCCAATGAAAATAACATACTGCTGCAGAAAATCCTTGTCAATTCTGTAGTCAGCGTGGAAGCTGGATGGACTTACGACAATTGGGATGGCGGCATATATGGACATGCAGTGTACCTGACTATCCCTGGTCCGCTTTATTTGAAAATAGTAGATCAAAAAACAGAAATTGAGTCTCAGATCAATGAAGGTCTTGGAAAAATCAATGATGTCGAAGGTGAATTTTTTGCGAAAGTCTTTCTGAAAAGTAAACGTTCGGAGGATCACGATTGGCGCAACAAATCGGGGCTTCTAATGACTCCGGGGAAAATCATCCCTGAACCTATAATAAATCGGATATGGGATGATGAGTGTTTCCGGCTTTTTATCAGTCACAAGTCGACAGTAAAAAAGGAAACGGCACAATTAAAAGAGGAATTAAGACTTTTTGGCATTGACAGTTTTGTTGCACACGAAGATATCCATCCGACAAAGGAGTGGGTAGATGAAATTGAATCTGCTTTACACACAATGGAGGCGTTGCTTGCGTTAATGGCAGGTGATTTTCATGGTAGCTATTGGACAGATCAGGAAGTAGGATTTGCCTTCGGTCGAGATGTGCCAATAATCGCTGTGAAATTAGACGAAGACCCGAATGGATTTCTCGGGAGATTTCAAGCTTTGTCATGTTCTTGGGACAATGCTGCTGTTGAAATCGCAAAAATACTGATAGAGAATGAATCCATGCTTAATGCTTACATAAATGCAGTTCGGAAGAGTGAAATTTATGAAGATAGTAATAAGTTAGCCGAATTGTTGCCTTGCATAAACAACTTATCAGACTTGCAAACGGATACATTAATACGTGCTTTTAATGAAAACTCTCAAGTGCGTGATAGTTTTGGTTTTAATGGACAAAAACCAAGCACCTATGGACGTGGTTTAGCGTACCTTTTGAACCGAATAAAAGATACCGAATATAAGATTTCCGCCGGGCGTGGTATTACGCAAATTTGATTTTGCCAACAAAATGATTGATATTGGAGATGATGGTTTTCAGGGAGAATTCCACAATTAGGTATAACTATGAACGAAAACCTGCAAGCGCGTGAGAAACTTCAATCCGAGCTGCGTGAACTCTTCCAGTTCGATGTCTCCGATCTGGATTTTGGTATCTACCGCATCCTGAATCGGAAACAGGACCAGATCGAAAAGTTCATCGAAGAGGACCTGCTTGATGCCGTGAAGGAAGGGCTGAAAGAATACCAGCAGCAGGACGCTTCGGACCTGGAGGATATCAAGCGCCAGATCACCGAAAACATATCTCCGGATGCGTTCGATGATGAAGGGAACCTGGTCAAATATCAGGATACCCGCCTCGGTAAAAATTACCTGGGGGCACTTGAAAAGGCCGAAATGCAGAAGGTCGGCGCCGATACCGAAAAGAAAATCTATAATGACCTCTGCACCTTCTTCTCACGCTACTACCAGGACGGCGATTTTGTGACCGAACGCCGCATCAGCACCCGCAACCCGAAATACGCCGTTCCCTATAACGGGGAAGAAGTGTTGCTGCACTGGGCCAATAAGGATCAGTACTACACCAAAACCGGGGAACATTTCTCCAACTACAAGTTCGATGCCGGCGAAAAATCCGTCTGGTTCAAGGTGGCTCAGGCTGAGACGGAAAAAGATAACGTGAAGGCGAACGAGGACCGGTATTTCGTCCTGCGGCCAGAACATCCTTTTGAGCTGAACGAGGGAACCAACGAACTCACCATCTGGTTTGAATACCGAGGCCTGACCGACGAGGAACAGGAGCGGTGGCTGAAGGTCTATAACAGCGTTGAGACACCGAGAAAAACGCTGGACCGGCGAGCACTCTGCATCGCCTATGAAGAATGGTTACTTGAGCAACTGCCGCCCGACTGGGGTAACGCTCTGTCGCGAATCCCTGACAACAAGACGCGTTCGCTGCTCTACTGCCGGCTGAACCACTATACGGCCAAAAACACTACCGATTATTTCATCCA
>PUNP01000113.1 GCA_003551785.1 Candidatus Brocadiaceae bacterium
TCATTCGGAGCTAATTTCTTTGCCTCTATTGCCATATTTATCCTGGAGCGGGGGGCCTGAATGAATATGAGAATTAATTTGTAATTCCCTTGTTCTTTTGGCTTTTTATTTTATTGGGTATGCTCACCTGTTGGTGAACTTATCATCTGAGCTTTTATTGCCGATATTTAAACTTTATACCTTCAACCAACCTAACTGCCCTCTTTTTTGACCTTAACCTGCTGTTCATTTCTTCCGATTAAGTCTATGGACTCTTTTGTCGGTGTTGCTATCATGTACGGAACTGAAATAATACGACAGCAGGGTATCAGCGATGTCCTGTTTTCCTTGCTTATCGCGGTTTTCTATTCCTTCCACTGCCATTTTAGTGCATCGCTTCGTCCATTTACTGAGTTCTTTGTTATTACCTAATTTGCCAAGCCATTTGGTCTTGCGCTCATCCAGGTCGAATGCGGCGACTTTATCATTTTTGTTTACGAGGAAGTTGCGAGTTGTGAGGTCGCCGTGATGGATGTTGTTGGCGTGCATAACAGATAGTAGGCTGAAAGTTTGCCCCAGAACATGTAAGCGTCGGTCAATATCCTTTACAGAATTGAGGTATTCTTTCAGGAGTATGCCGTCATATTCACGCATAATAAGCAGGCTTTCCTGTTTGACGGCATTGTAGCGTCTGACTACGGCCATGAGCGGTTCGACTACGGAAGCGCCTTTATCGCGCAGGAACATCATTTTCTGCAGGTAGCGCTGAGCAGGGGGGATGCACCAGATGAAGCCTCTCATGAAGGCAAAATGCTTATTGGTGATCCTGTAGCTGTATTTTTTTATGTAATAACCTTCTCCACTGATTTGGTAATAAAAGATTTTTCTTTTATATATTTGTTTAATCGGTTTTATAGGTTCCTTGAGTTGAATAAATGGGAGAAAGGGTTCATAGGGGAGGGCGGAGGAATCAGGACGGATGACTTTGATTTTTTTATCAACTTTAATTACTGTTAATTTCTTTTTTGTCTTCCTCACGTAATTTGTTGTCCATCCTAGCATAATTTTATGTGCTTTTAGTTTTAGTTAGCTATTTAACACCACTTTGAAAGAATCCTGTGTCTCATGACTCCATGACTCCATGACTCCATGACTCCATGACTCCAAGATTTCATGATATTGTGACTCCAGTTATCATCCTTTATCTTATTCCATATCACTCTTTTCCGATTCATTCAAGTTAGAGGTTTTACTGAATGCTTAAAAGTATATCACATCGCTTATCTCAAGTCGAGTGACGCAGGTGATTATTTCAATTCAGGGGTTTGGCCGGGGGAAAAACGGTCTTTCGTATTATGTATAATCAATTCTTTTTATCCCGGACGGACGCCAGGCGGGTGAGATGGTATCGGGGGTTTCCCGGGACTTGAGCAGAGAACCGCGCATGACCGTAAATTCACCGTATCTGTCGTTTATCCGGTCGACGGCGTCGGTGACGCAGCCCTGCAGGCGGTCTTCTTCAAAAAGCGGCATCTGTCTGGATTCTATCAGGTTACTCAGACTCACTCCCACCATCCGTACTTCCTTCTGCAATCTGAATGAACGCAATATCGACATTGCCAGACAATATATTTCCAGCCCGTCATCTATATATTTCTTAACGCTCTTTCTCTTTGAAAAAGATGTAAAATCTGCATATCTCACATAAAGATGCAGGGTTTTGCCTTTATATCCCGCACGTCTCAGCCGCCTGCCGACCATTTCCGAGAGTTTCAGGACGTATCCTTGTATACGGCTGAAATCCCCCACGTCTTTTTGCAGCGTCATGCTGTGCCCGACGGATTTAGCGGGTTGTCGGCGTGAGTCCGGCACAACCTTCTTCGAGTCCATCCCGCGTGCCATGAAATACAGTTGTTCCCCAAAGACCAGCCCAAACCGGTCTCTGAGCCGGCCTGCCGGTATTTTTGCGAGCTCTCCGCACGTGAAAATCCCCATCGACTTGAGCGCGGCTTCGGTTTTAGAACCTATCCCCGGCACTTCTTTAACGGGCAGGTTGCGCAGTGTTGCCTCAATCTGTTCGCGTGAATGCAGGATTGTTAACCCGTCGGGTTTATCTAAATCACTGGCTATTTTGGCTGTCAGTTTGTTGGAAGATATACCAATAGAGGCAGTGATACCATACACGTTTTTAATTTGATCTTTAATAGCTCTGCCCACCTGGGCGGGGGGGCCGAACAGGTGGCAGGATCCGCTTAAATCCAGGAAGGCTTCATCCACAGAATAGATTTCCACGTCCGGTGTGTATGTTTTATACAGTTCGACAAGGCGCGTGCAGGTATCCACATATCGCTGGTTGCACCCAGGTATAAAAATGATATGCGGGCAGAGCTGTTTTGCTTCCCAGCGGTTCATGCCGGTCTTAACCCCATAGCGGCGGGCTTCATAAGATGGACAGGTTATCACCGTCCTTTTCCCCGCCCCGGTGACTGCGATCGGTTTGCCGCGCAGGTGGGGGTTGGTCTGCTGCTCGACAGAGGCAAAATACGCATCCATATCAATATGCATAATAACCCGTTTCATCCGTCCCCGGCCTCCACCTTTGCCAGAGTCCATATTGACGAGCCGGTGTTGTAGCAGAGTTCATAGAGGTTGACCCCGTCGGTGACCGAAAAATGCTGAAGGGCCTCACGGCCTTTTCTGCTCGACCACCGGTACGTTATTGAATTGATGCTGTATTTTTGGTTCTGCCAGATGAACCACACCGGTTTAATGTCGAAATTATCGCCAAAGACTGCGCCGACTTTTACACGTTCATTGATGTTATTAATCATGAATACCCCCCGTGTTTTTAAAATTTCGCAGTACGGCTTCAATTTTCCCGATAATCATGACCTCCGGCGTTTCCGGCGTGACAATTATAGTATCATATTCGGGGTTGGCAGGCTCAAGATGGATACAGCCGTTTCGCTTATAAAAACGTTTGACAGTGGCTTCATCCTCGATAAGTATGGCGACAATATCCCCGTTTTTCGCTTCCGGACGGGGCTGAACAACGACGTAATCTCCGTCAAGTATATGGTCTTCAACCATGCTGTCACCTTCGACTTTCAGCAGAAAATTGTTTTTATCTTTAGCGAATTGGCTATCGACGGCGATATAATCTTCCACATCCTCGACGGCGGCATGGGGGTATCCGGCACGTATAGTACCGGCGACGGGCAGTTCGACCGATTTTTTAGGCTGAAGATTTTCTGCAAGCTCGATTCCTCTCGCCTTGCGTGACCTCTTGATGAACCCGGCGTTTTCCAGCGCATGGAGTGCATTCTGCACGCTGCTGTGTCCGGACATATCCAGCCCTTCCTTAATTTCCCTTATCGTCGGTGGATAGCCGTGCCGTGCCAGATATTCACGAAGAAACTGCAGAACTTTTTCCTGTAATGGTGTCAACTTTTTCATAGGTACAAGTGTACCACCGCAGGCTTTTTTTGTCAAATGGAGATGAGGTTAGACGACGCCGATATAAACAATAAAAGCGGCGTAAAGGAGTCCTATAACAGCAAAGAGGAGGAGGTTTTTGAAAAGCTTGTCTTTATCTACATCAGGGCCTGCGGATGCAACAGCGAGCGCACCCAGGGTCGAAATAGGGCTGTTTGTGACAACGTGCGCCCCCATTATAATTGCAGAAATTATCTGTACCGTATCGCCGCCTACACTTTCGACTATTTCAGGCACGGCGGGTATAAGTGTCGGCATGACGACGCCTGATGCACTGGAAACTATAGAAAGTATTCCCCCTATGACAGCCATTATGGGGCCGGCGGTGCCCTCGGTCATAATGCTGCTCAGCGTATCTGCCATTATTTCTATCCCGCCCGCATGTTCAGCAACACGTACAAGCATTCCTACTCCGCAGACCAGTATGATTGTTGACCAGGGAACACCTTTAAGCGCTTCTTTCTCATCAGCAACTTTCAGCGTAAGTAATATAACCGCTCCGGTGAAGGCGGTAAGCCCAATATCCCATTGAGCGAACAGAATGGCACTTATCACGAAGGTAAAAACAGCTACAGTTATTTTTTGCGTTTTGCTGAATGATTGATTTTGCAGCTTCTGGTTAACTGTGATATTACTGAGCTGATGCCCCTTAAGCAGGAAATAAAGTACCGTTGCTAAAAGGGCCTGAGCGATGATTTGTTTGTAGAAAATCGCAAAGCCTATGTCATCAAATCCAATCTCTTCTGCAAGAGTGACACCGATTATGCCGGTTGGCGCTATGGGGGAAAGTCCCCCGGCATTAGCACCGGCGATAACCATTGTTGCCATCAGCAGGTGGGAGATACGTTGTTCAGAGGCTAACGACATAGCTATGGGTAATACCAGAGCGCATATGGAAATATTACCGGCCCCAAGGGCGGCAAGAACACCGGACATAATGAAAAATGCCGGCGGGATCAATCTCCGCCGTCCTCCAGTGAGCCTGACTACATTATCGGCTATGAGTTTCAAGGTTCCGTTCGCTTGCGCTATACCAAACAGAAAGGTCATGGCAAAAAGCATAAAAAAAAGGTTCAGCGGCCATCCTGAAATTACTTCCCTGGATGGTAACCCCAGGAGGAAATGGCCGATGAAAAAAGCAAAACTTATGCTTAACATGCCGATATTTACTTTGAGAAAGTAACCGACGATAATAGCGACAAACACTGCTGTAATTGAAAGTAAAGCAATAAACATTATAAAAATCCTTAATTAATGAGTAAAAAGTTTTATCATTTCTGAGTGCTCGGGGAATTCAGGAATCAGTTTTTCTTTATCTGCCATTTCAAAATCCGAAAAGTCGAATCCGGGCGCAACGGTCGTGCCTGTTAATGTGTAGTCCTCACTACCGTGGACTCTTATACCGAACCATACGTTTTCCGGCACAATGACCTGGGGGCGTTCTCCGGCAATTATATCAGGACCCAGGATGATTTCTTCTGCATTGCGGGTCTCTTCACTCAGCATGAAAATACGCGCAGAGGCACCCATGTAATAATGCAGCACTTCATCGCTTTTCAGCTTGTGCATCGCAGAAAAGGTATCAGAAGTTATCAGGTAATATATGGCGGTGCATAAGCTTTTAGCGGTTTCATATCGTTTGGGCAAGGCGTCCGGGCCGATAAGTTCATCGCTGCGGTAGATTTCTTTAAAAAATCCGCCTTCCGGGTGCGGGGTTAAATTCAACTCACGGGCAATGTCTTGAGCGTTAAAATTTTTCATAAAAGTAAGATTTTATTGGAAGTCACCTCGTTTTTCCCTACGCAGTTTCTTCAGCCATAAAGGCAATTTGCGTCTTTTTTGGCCTATTACCACAAGTCGGGGGTCTTCGACGAAAAAAAACATATATACGGTGCCTATTATGGTTAGGAGCAGACATACGGCCATACCGTTAACTATCCCTACGCTGCGCATCAACGCACCGGCTCCCATCGGCATAAGTATTATCAGTGGGCTCAGCACCAGGTTGCTTAGCGTGATATGCGCGATGCGGTTATCGTGAGGGCAGGTCTCATAGATGAAATTCTGATGCGATACCCACCCGGCGGCAAATGCTATTCCAAGCAGGAAAAAGCATATAAAGCATGCTATAATACCCGTTCCAATCACCGCTGTCAAGATAGCTCCCAGTTGAGCAA
Organism: Candidatus Brocadiaceae bacterium; assembly: GCA_003551785.1. Next base: position 5,652 of record PUNP01000113.1, read on the forward strand.
AAGAGCCGATTATCACCCCACGCCTGTGACCGTGTTTATCTCCTATCTTCCCGAGCCAATAGCTTGAGACGGCCTGTGGCAGCATGACAAATGAACCTAAAGCTATAATTATGGATTCAGGTATTTCGCCGCCGCTTTTGCTTCGGAAATGCACGGCGAAAAAGGCGATAGCTACGCCGCCCGCGGTCATTAAAAGGCGTCCGATCAGGTAGTGAAGGAAATTTTTACTTTGGAGTGAAAGGGCGAACCGGTTGAATAATTCAATCAAATTAGGACGTTTCTGATTTGTTGATTCCGGGGGCACACCGCTGTCAACTCGGGAAAATAACAAGAAGCTTGAAGCGGAGAAGAAGGCGGCGATGAGCAGCAGCAGGCCGTAATTCCGCGGGAATTCCACCGAGGCTCTCAAAACGGAGGCTATGATAGTGCCTAACATAACACCAAATGCAGAAGCGGCGGCATAAATTCCCGTGAAACGCCCCCGGTTATGCGTCTGAAACAGACTGTTGACCCAATCTTGCCAAATGGGCAATATCATTCCTAACGCTAACATACGGATAGTAAAAGCACTGAGAAGCAGCCATCTTACTACAGCATGCA
>PUNP01000529.1 GCA_003551785.1 Candidatus Brocadiaceae bacterium
CATGAGTTTGCTCATGCCTATACGGCTCTGCGCGCCGGTGATCCGACCGCTCAATCGCGCGGGAGAGTGACGCTGAACCCACTGGCCCACCTGGACCCGATTGGAACCCTGGCTATACTTTTTCTCCCTATCGGCTGGGCTAAGCCCGTGCCGGTGAATCCTATGTTCTTCAATAATCCCGGCCGCGACGACATCATCGTCAGCGCAGCAGGACCGATATCCAATATCCTTCAGGCGGTCTTCTGGGCCCTTGTCATCCGCCTGATCGGTTTATTAACCCCGGAAGCGCTGCGGACACAGGACGGGGGATTTACCATACTCAGCGGATTTTTATCGTTCATGATACTGCTTAACTTTGCACTGGCTATCTTCAATATGATACCTTTAGGCCCGCTTGACGGGCATCACATCGTACAACACTCACTGCCCTATCAAAAATCGGAACAATACAGGATATTCAACATGCGCTACGGGATGGTTGCTCTGTTCGGCCTGCTTATTATCGGAAACATGACCGGGTTGCTTTTCTGGGTGATAGTCTTTCCGGCAACAATAGTTGGCAGCACCCTCTCCGGTATCAATATTCTATATGCTATTTCTCTTTCCGGTTTGTGGTGACGGGTGATGGGATTCTCTGATCAAAATGATGTAGATAAAGAAACTGAAGAGCTAAAAACAGACGGACATGAGTCCAGCCTCTCGCTCGATGAATTCCGTGCAGAACTGGATGTATTCACCGGCCCGCTTGACTTACTCCTGCACCTGATCAAGCGTGATGAAGTGGACATCCTGGAAATCCCCATCTCACGAATTACCGACTCTTATCTTACCGCTTTGAATGCCTTGCGGATGTTCGACATCAACATCGCGGCGGAGTTCCTGGTCATGGCCGCCACTCTGATGGATATTAAAAGCAGAACACTCCTTCCCAACCCTATCGAGGAAGATGAGGAAGACGACCCGAAAGACCAGCTCATCCATCAACTGCTTCAGTATAAGAAATATAAGCTTCTCGCCAAAAAGCTAAAGCACAGGGCGGATAAACAAGCTCTCACCTTTCCCCGTATACCCCCCCCCGCTGAATCTGAACCCGAAGAGGTGGAGGCCGATACGATGCTTGATGATATTGATATATGGGACCTGGTATCGGCCTATGCTGAAATCATTCGCGAAATAGAAATGAGCGGGCCAAGGCATATCATTTACGATGAAATTCCCGTCGCTCAATATATGGAAGAAGTCCTCGAGCAAGTCAACCGGGAACGTGGTGAGAAAGACTTCCTGAGTTTTTTTCGACATGATCGATCCCGTCCCCGCGTCATTGGAGTATTCCTTGCACTGCTTGAACTGCTCAAGAATGGTGAAGTGCAGTTGATCCAGAAAGAGGATGACCGGTCACGTATAATAATAAGCAAAGCAGAAAGCAAAGAATAATCAGGAGATACAATGAGAAGGTTAAATAGGGAAAATAACAGAAAGTTTAAAATCGACTTTCCACGACATAGGCTTTACATTCATGGCATAATTGCAGGAGCTTTTGCAGCAATCATCTTTTTCGCCTCCGCTAATTTCCTACAAAACAATGACGACTCACGGGTAAGCTCAAAACCCGACTTCCCGCCCGATGCTCTTCTCACTCCCGTAGAGGAGCGCAATACCAGTAAAATTGACAGGTGGATCGCTGAAAGTTCCATCGACATCAATCAACGAAGCGATACTGACGCCACTCCGCTTGTAAAGGCCGCCGAATACGGGTTAACTGATATCTGTGAAAAGCTCATCGATGGCGGTGCCGATATCAATGCGTTTGATAAAAAACAGCGCACAGCACTTTATTGGGCGGTCGTTAATAAGAATCTGCAACTAACGAAGCTTCTTCTTGAGAATGAAGCCGATACTGAAATCCCTAACTCTTTCAATCAGTACCCACTGCACAGAGCTGCGGAGTCTAATTCAACATTGACAAAATTGCTGATTGAATCCGGCGCCAACGTAAACTGCCGAGATGACCGCGAATGGACTCCGCTGGAATGGGCTATTGTCTACGAACAACGTGAAATTATGTCCTTATTAGAACAACATGGCGGGGAAAGGTGACAAGCACCTGTTTTTACGAGCATATTATCCTGCATATTTCACGCGTTTTCAGTGGTGCATATGTGACAAATGTCAAACGCCGCTGTATTCGTATACTGCAAGTGCAGACTTTTGCCGCAGATGCGCCACTGAGAACGCGCCCGCAGGGTAAACCGCAGTTTAAGGCCTCGCTGGTACACACTGTAAATCTTGAAAGCCTCCAAAATGATACTTAACACATTGATTTTCAATCCGTTATATTAAATGTTGTCGTTGGTTTATGAAATATGCAGGTTATGGCAGAAAGTTACGAAAAGGACATCAATTTCATGGAAGCGGCCCTTGCTGAAGCGCAGCAGGCCGCCGCTATTGATGAAGTCCCGGTCGGGGCTGTTTTGGTTCACCAAAACAATATCATCGCCCGAGCGCATAACACCAGGGAATCACATGCCGATCCTACCGCCCATGCCGAAATGACCGTCATCCGCGAAGCAGCACGTCAACTCAACTCCTGGCGGCTGAATGACTGCACAATCTACTGCACGCTCGAACCATGCCCAATGTGCGCGGGCGCTATGATAAACGCGCGGATTAAACGCGTAGTTTACGGGCTAAACGACCCAAAAAGCGGTGCTTGCGAATCAGTACTGCGTATTTTTGACTATGCGGCGTTCAATCATAAAGTGGAATATCAAGGGGGCGTCCTTAAAGACCGCTCACTGTATCTGCTCAGGGAGTTCTTCAAGAAAAAAAGATGAGTTGAAAACAAGCTCTGAAATAGCGGCACCATCGTTATTCCACATTTATGGTTCCTAAAGTTTTACATTCCGCATTGCATTTTCGAAGGAAAATCGAAACCAGCAGTCATTACTTCCACGGGGACAAGCCCCGTGGGGAGATTGGGTGGTCAAAACGGTTCTGGTAGTCAGTCATCTAATCCACAGGGACAAGCCCAGTGGTGGTTTTATTACCTCGTTCAGATTTGCATTACCGGACCCAAAAGGCCTTGTTCAGATGGTTTGCCTGATTAAGGGCCGTTTCCCCACGGGCCTTGTGCCCGTGGCTTGGGTGACTGACTACCAGGTAAACACAACACCAACAACAGGGAGACTCCACGGGGCTTGTCCCCGTGGTTATCATGACTTGCAAGAAATCAAAAGAAAAAGAAAAACATTTCACATCTTTACAATCCCGGGCACCTTCGGTCACCCGGGTCTACGTTTGAAACGGTCTTTCAGGCCTTTTCGGCAAATTAGGGACGTATGATCGCTTTAATCACACCGTCTTTATAATCGCGGCAATATTCCAGAGCCGTTTGAGTGTCTTCCAAATCAAATTCATGGGTGATAATAGAACTCGTATCAAATTCGCCGGACTCGAGCAAGCTGACAGCTTCATCGGTTTTATGCAGGCTGCGCCTTCCGAAAATAACCGTCAACTCTTTTCTTCTGGCTGAATCAACAGCAAAGGGAACTTGTTCACCTTCCGGAGGAATACCTTCAATAATAACCTTACCGTGTATCTTCGCAAGGTAAGGAGCCTGCAAGATAGAACTCTGCTCCCCCCCCGCCTCAATAACCGCCTGTGTTCCTTTACCGTTCGTTTGTTGGGAAATATATTCGACGAAATCATTCCCATTCCCCACCTCACATACGTCATCAGCGCCGTAAAATAATGCAGATTCCAGACGTTGTTTTATCCTGTCGGCGACATAAATTTTTGAAGCCCCCCTCCGACGAGCAGAAAAGGTCGATACCAGACCTATGGGGCCGGAGCCGATAATCGCATAATCCTCCCCACCGGTCGGCCGGATAAGGTTGTCAATTATATGGAGTCCGATAGCAAGCGGTTCGCAAAGTGTAGCTTCACCAAAGCCGACATTGTCCGGGATCGGATGCAGCTGGGTTTGGTCAACAATATAATACTCCGAAAGGCAACCTTCAACGCCTGCCGAACCGGAAAAACGGACATTTTCACAAACATTCTCCAATCCTTTCTCACACCACTCGCAGCCCCCGCAAGGGTAATCCGGTGCGCATAATACCCTTTCTCCGACGGAAACACCGTCAACGCCCCGGCCCAGCTCAGCAACTTCGCCGGCAAATTCATGCCCCAGCACAAAAGGATATACTGTTGACGGTTCATGATCGCGCCATCCTGCGAAATAATGTGTATCCGACCCGCAAACCCCAACGGCTCTTACACGTATCAATACTTCACCCACACCAGGTTCAAGACGACTGTGCTCCTGTATTTCTATTCGATTAGGTTCTATTAAAACAGCACTTTTCATAAGGCAGCTCCAACGCAAAATATTAGTACAGAGAAAATGCAGCAGTTTCAAGTGCAACCGCGCCTTTGCCAGTGCACGGTTATCTCTCCATCTTATAATAAACATAAAATGCGCTCACTTCAAACGACTTTGCAAATTTATGCGATATTTCTTATAATGAATTCAAGTTATTTTGAGCTTAGACTGGTCATATAAAAAATTAAAGAGTAGAATTTTAGAATTTCGTATGGAGTCCCGAAGGGACGGATTCATAATAGCCCGGGATGGAATGTCCTGAAAGGACATGGAATCCTGGGATTCAGGATTAATGAACATAAAACATGAGCTGAAAGCTCATTTCAACTCCTTCGGAATAGAACACTGATTATGGGAGGCGAGTCATGGATAAAGGAATCGGGCGGAGAGAACTGCTGAAGTCTGTCGCGGCTGCCAGTGCTGGTTTAGGACTTGCTGGATTAAGTAGTTGTAATCCCCTTAATGCACTGGACAATGACACTCCGGTCATCGGCCCCATACCGACGCGTAAGCTTGGTAAAACAGGATACGACGTGAAAATTTTCGGCTTGGGCGGCGAAACCACTATCGAAAAGCGTGGGGAAAAAGAAAAAGCCGTGGAAATTATCAATAAGGCTATTGACCTGGGAGTCAACTATATCGATACTTCCCATATGTACGGTGGAGGCGGAAGCGAGAAGAATATCGGGGAAGTTATGGCCGAACGACGCGAGGAGGTTTTTCTGGCCATCAAAACTTTTCGACGCGATTATGATGGCGCGATGCGGGATTTTGTGCAAAGTTTACAGAGGCTCCAAACCGATTATGTCGATCTTTACCAGCATCATTTTGTGCGCAGTGAAGAAAAAATGGAACAGATCAGAGCGGCAGCCGGATAACTGTTCGCCGCACTGATCACCACGTCACGGGTATTTTGGCATTTTCCACAATGGCAACGAACCTCATAAACAAAAAAATACTTATAACAAGCGGCCCGACGCGGGCAAATATCGATGATGTCAGGTTCCTGAGCAATCGCTCATCCGGCAGACTGGGGACGTGTATTGCCAATGAATTGTTGTCAAAGGGGGCCGCGATTACGCTTATTGCCGGGCCCGGTTCCATAACACCCTCCCCCAATTCGCTGCCTGGAGATACGGGGAAGAAATTGGAAGTGATGAAGATAGAAACAGTGTCCGAACTCCTCTCAGTTCTCCAAGCTGAACTGGAAAATGAAGAGTCTTATGACGCTGTCATCCATGCGATGGCCGTGCTGGATTACGAACCGGCTGAAATCGTTCAGGAAAAAGTCAAAAGCGGCAAGGAAACCTGGACATTGCATTTAAAAAAAACATCCAAGGTTATTGACCACATTAAAACATGGGCTCCGGAAACATTGTTAATCGGGTTTAAGCTCGAAAGCAATGCAAGTGAGGAATATCTCATTGATTCCGCTCTTTATCTCATGGAAAAAACACATGCCGCGCTGGTCGTTGCCAATGATCTTAAAAAAATAACTGAAAACGTTCATCCGGCCTTGCTCATCGACGATAATAAGGTGATTTTTGCCAGGCCGAACACTAAAGAAGAAATAGCAGGTAGTTTGTGTAAATTCATCCAACTATCGATTTAATTCTTATGGAGGCTTAATATGCGTTCTGGATCAAAACTGATTATCATTGCAGTAGGCTTAATTGTTGTTCTTATCTTAATGACCGTCTTACAGCCAAAAGGAACTTCCGGGGTGCAGCGACGCCTTAACCTCGGAGGCACGATGATCTGCTTCAACGCCTTGCGTGCCGGCGGTCTGGACCTGTATGTTGAGTATACCGGTACCGGGCTGGTTAATATTATGGAACAGGATGCTATCGCGGACCCTGATGA
>PUNP01000968.1 GCA_003551785.1 Candidatus Brocadiaceae bacterium
CAATCGCGCGCCGCGTTCATCTTTCATCGGAGGCCCGTATGCCGGCATATCAGTCACAGGCATACCATAACGTTTGTCATCACTGACAATAAATTCATGCAAATGGCAATCTTCCCACCCCGTAACATACTGAAATAGATCATGTAATATATCCAGTGTCGTATCACTGGAAACCTGAACACGCCGCCAAATTTCCGGTTCGATATCGGTAAGAGAAATCTTCAATTGACAAATCGGCCTTCGTCTTTTTTCTGTCATGTTTTACCTCCTAATAACCCTCTTAATTTAAGCATAGCAAGTATTTCAATTATAACGTACCTTATAATTAAATACAACGACAGATATTGCGGACAGTTAAGGGAGTTAGTTCTTTCGCCCGGGCGATCAGTTCCCGGCGGCCTTCATATATCCGTCCGGCAAACTGATCCACATTTTCCTCCCTGAGTCGGGCCAGGATATCGGAGACCGACAGGTTATGTTTGGAAAGGGATTCGGGATCGATAACGACCCTGATTTCACGCTGCAGGCCGCCCTCAACCTCCGTTCCGGCGACGCCCCTGACGGCCAGAATTTCATCCTGAAGGTAATCTTCAGCCCAGGCCCTCAACTCGACCATATCCATATTGTCCGAGCCGATCGCCAGCCTCAACACGGGCAGCTGGGTGGGATCGGCCTTAAATACATTGGGCGGGTCGATATCATCCGGCAGGCTGATATACCCATAAACGCCCAGCACGATCATCGCTGTGGCGATGGCTAATGTAGCGACTCGTCTTTTGACGGCATATTCTGTTATTTTCATGGTATGATATAATTGATAATTTAGTCTCGACTTGCATTCGGGGGTTAAACATGCCTTTCAGAGGAAATTTGCGCATCAATCCCTGTCCCAGGGTAGAAGGCCATTGGCGTAAGTCCGAATAAAGTTTTAGTTTTAGGCGCTTAGATACCATACATCGTTAACAAATAATTGATTCATCAAGGCGGGCCTGCGCGTGCTGCAAGTCGGCTTTCGCCCCTTCGAGCCGTGCTTTTTTTGCAGCGTACTCCTGCCTGGCTTTTTCATAAGCTTCTTCTCCGACAACTTCTTTTTCATAAAGCCTTTTCTGGCGCAGGTAATTGCTGTGAAGAAGAGATGACTCGGCGTCAAGCTCACTCACCCCCGCCGCCGCCCGTTGAACATCGATACGATACAGATCACGCTCAAGCCTGACCAGTTCGCCGGCTGGTAAGTCCAATTTAAATTTTACAAGAAAATGAGCCTGTTGCCCAATGAACTGACGACTGTTTAAGTAACAGGCTCAAGTTTCTACCGAAATATTCTGATTAAATCACTGCACGACGAAACGCTACCGGTTACGCCCCTGTCCGGTGCCGTCGCCACTACCCTGTCCGGGCTGTGCCTGACCTTCTCTATCACCGCCCCCCTGTCCTCTCCAAAGGGGTGTGCCGTCATCCTCGCGGAATCTGTATTCCCTGCCATCCATCTGCACAGTGCAGACAGCCAGATCGATGAAATCGGCGCCACGTTGTGAATAGACATATCCACTGACGGTGACCATCTTTCCTTCCTCAAGTCTTATACCCGTACGCTCTCTGTGGGTATGATCCCCGAGGTGAAGCTCATAAGCGGCTCCGTTCGCCTGGAGTATCCATTCACCTCTTTCGGCATAGATATCGCCTCTCAGAGTCTGGAACTCGCCCAACCGGACAAAGTCGCGCCCCTTGAGATCCTGCAGCTCCGTTTTTCCCCGACGATGCAGATAAGCCACTGCGGACAATACAACGACAACGATCAATAGAGCGCCCAACATTTTTTTTGTTTTTTCATTCATGATTTGTCTCCTTAAAAAAGTAATCAACATTTTCCAACGAAAATTTTTTTGCTCGTCAGCAAATCAGACTGGCCCGGACTAAAACATTAAACGGCCGGGCAACTTAATTCCTGCGCTAATATGCAAATAAACATAGAAAGCAATCTTTGATAAAAGTGTATTAAAACCCTATTATGCGCAGGAAATCTGCCCATTAAACGTTTAAGGAATTGAAATAAATTCATGGGAGAATTGAAAGAATGACTGATAAAATAACAGAAAAGATCGATAGAAGAGAACTTCTCAAGAAAGCTTTCTGGGGCTTTTCTGTGGCGGGACTGGGGGGAATTACCGGCTTTGTGCTCCCCCGATCGTTCAATAACAAGACCGTCTGGCAGATCGATCCGTTCAAATGCGTATCCTGCAGCCGGTGCGAGACTGAATGTGTGCTTATGCCATCGGCCGTCCGGTGCGTACATATCCCGACAATGTGCGGTTACCGAAAAACGTGTCCAGCCTTTTTTGATTTTGACCCGAATCGGCCGGATACCACATCAAGGGCACAATTATGTCCTCAGCGGGCCATCAGAAGAAGGCCCGTCAGTGATTCTTATTACAGCTACACGATCAACATAGACCGTTGCAACGGCTGCGCAAAATGCGTTAAGCGCTGCGCAGCCAACGGGAACGGGTCACTTTTTTTACAGATTTATCACGACCTGTGTATCAACTGCAATGAATGCGCCATTGCTGCATCCTGCCCGACACAAGCTATCACTAAGGTGCCTGCAGACAAACCCTATATTTTAAAAAACGAAGCATAATGTGCCGTCCTTATAGGACGGGTCTTTGGGGAATTGGACGTTTTCCCAGGGCTTAAACCCTGGGCTGGTATGTTATGCCTTTTCAAGGCAATAAGGATTTTTATTTTATTTCCGTACATCGACAAAAAAATGTCGATGTGAGTATTTTAAGGACCTAACAATGTACATAAGAAAATTATTATTAACATTAATTTTCACCATGATATTGGGTTTTCCGGCCATAGCTCAAGATAACTTTCAGCAACCGGAATTGCCTGATTTCCGCTGCGGTTACGAACCCGCGCCCGCTGAGACCCCGCCGGCTCCGGCTTCGGTCCGCCGTGATTATATGTCGGTGGCATTGCTCGCATCGGCACTTGGAATGGGAACGTATCTGGCTTTCAAAAAGCGGAAACGCAAATGGATTTGGGTGTTGATGATATTTTCACTGATTGTTTTTGGATTCATACGCCAGGGGTGTATATGCCCTGTCGGCACCATTCAGAACGTTATGAAGACATCTTTTGACTCATCCTGCGCTCTGCCGGTTGTTGCGATGGCATTATTTCTTCTGCCTCTGGTATTGGCACTCTTCTATGGGCGAATTTTTTGCGGCTCGGTCTGTCCGCTTGGCGCGATACAGGACGCAGTGCTTCTCCATCCGATTTCCTTGCCGCAATGGCTGGAAGTGCCCCTCCGAACTCTGGGCTATCTGTACCTGGCTCTGGCGATCCTGATGGCGGCCGGCGGGGCAGGATTTATTATATGCCGGTATGATCCCTTTGTCGCCTTTTTCAGGCTCAGCAGCAATCTGAACGCGCTGACACTCGGCGGTGTGTTGTTGATTGCCGGAATTTTTATCGGCAGACCATATTGCCGTTTCTTATGCCCCTATGGAATCCTTCTGCGTCATTTCTCACGACTTTCCATAAAAAGGGTCAGCATCAGCCCGGACCATTGCATCAGTTGCGGACTATGTAAAAACAGTTGCCCTTTCGGCGCGATTCGCCCGCCGAAGGACCGGGCGGACCGCGAGGTAATCGTGATAAGAAAAAAGATCATGGCCGTTTTGATACTGCTCATGCCTATGATTGTTGCTGCGGGCGTACTGATCGGTGCGGGCGGCAGCGGCTTCCTCTCGCGAGCACACCCCGATGTCCGGCTGTCCGAGCGGATTAATCTCGAAGAACAGGGAAAGGTAACCGGAACGACCGACGCCAGCCATGCGTTTTGGGAGAGTGATAAAGCCCCGGAAAAAATCCATGAACATTCCGCCGGCATCCGGAAATGGTTTCAAAGGGGCGGCCGGTTGCTGGGCGGGTTGATCGGCCTGATCCTCGCCTTGACAATGATGAACCATACCGTTTGTCGCAGCTCCGACACTTACCGCGCTGATCCGGGCGATTGCCTTGCTTGCGGGCGGTGTTTTGAATTCTGTCCCAGGGAACGATTAAGACGCCGTCAAATACGGGAGCGAAAACAGCCGGCTCCCCCATCGGAAAAAACGGGATAGCGCTGCCGGCCGGCTTTCAATGCCCGCGTGCTGATGGCCAGCATAAGCACGGCAGAGAACGAAATGAGCGCATCAGCCCCCGCTTCCACGGCATAGCCTGCGAATTTCATGAAGTTGCCGTCCGCGCAGAACAGCAATTTCTTCCCCGCATCATGAACGATTTTCCAAAGTTCTTTGTAACGCGGGATAAACACTTTGAGATAAATTTCCTGATTCATCCACTCGAACTTTTACAAACTACCTCAGATTATTCAATTTCCAAAAAATCCTCCATGGCCGCCAGGTAATAAGGCGGCGGCACGGGGCCAAGCAGAATGGGGTCATCGAGCTTCCGCATATGCGTCAGCAATTCTCTATTGAGCCGATCCTGGGTTTCCTGATGCGCCGGTTCGTCGGCAAGGTTCTCGGTTTCCGCCGGGTCACTCCGCAAGTCATAAAGTTCAACAAACGGGAGACTGCGATGCGTTCTGGGCCCACCGGCGCGCACCGGCAAAGCAATGGAACGCCCCGGCAGAAAGTTGCGAATCAGCTTAAAATCCCGGGAGCGTACCGCCCTGGAGCCGCCAAACATAGTGAAGCAGTAATGACGTTGCTCAACATTATCCGTACAGCCTTGCAACGCCGACAGAAAACTTTGGCCCTGCATATTCTCGGGCACGGGGATATTCAGCATTTCCAAAAGGGTTGGCGCCACGTCCACCTGGCTCAGGAGCGAGTCACAAACCCGGCCGCCGACAAGACTGCCTCGCGGCCAGCGCAACAGCAGAGGCACCCCGGTGCCTGAATCGTAGAGTGTGGCTTTGGCCCGTGGCATTGGTATCCCGTGATCAGTGGTGAAAACCACCAGGGTGTTTTCCGTCAACCCATGCTTGTCGAGTGAAGCCAGGATCGATCCGACCGCCTGGTCAAGCGAACGCAGAGAACCCTGCATAAGCTTGAAATCATGGCGCAGTTTCTCATCTGATTGATCATACACCGGCGGCATCCAGACTCCGTTGGAATCATACCCTGTATTGTTATCGAAGTCGAACGGTCTATGAGTTTCAAAGAAGCCGATCTGGGCATAGAAGGGGCGATCTTCTGTCGACACCTGACTGGCGCAGAAATCCTCGAACGAAGCGACTACTTCCCTGGCCGGCTGGTGTTCATAGGGGTCCCGCATAGTATCGGGAGGCACCGGCGGCAACTGCCCATGCAATTGATCAAACCCCAACTCCGAAGGCGTGATTGATTCATGCTGAAAATAAAACAGATGAGTACGGTAGCCCGCTTCCCTAAGCAACTGAGAAAGATGTTTCTCTCCGGGATTATAACGCCAGTCACTCGGTGGATGCACCAGCCCCATGACCCCGTTTGACTGAGGATAGCGGCCGGTCATCATGGCGGCGCGGGAAGGGCTGCATAGCGGAGCGGCACAAAAAACCTGAGCACACCTTACTCCTTCAGCAGCCAGCCGGTCGATGGACGGAGTATGTACCGTCGGCACTCCGTAACAGCCGAAGTGCCGGCCGGAATCGTGTGAAGTAATGTAAACAATGTTCGTTCCTTCAACTATTGACATAGATCACTCCTCCCGCCTGGAAAGGCAGCCCTTTGAAATATTATATCGGTTTGGATTTGCATCGCAAGTATACGGAAGCATGTGTTATCGACCAAATCGTTTGGATTTGATGTTCATTCTTGCGCATCCTGTAAAGTTACGTCTAATTGCTGAAGCTTGGCTTAAAACTGACAAAGTCGATGCCTGGATACTGGCGCATCTCTTGAGAATCGGCTTTCTACCCAAAAGCTATCTTGCTTCTTCTCGTGTGCGAGACCAAAGGAATCTGCTTCGTCATCGAGATCGTCCTTTATACTTTTATACACGACTGAGCTCTCCTGGACCTGATAACCCCTGCCGCCAAGTCGGCTGAACATGGCAGCCATGCGATCCAGTTCGTTTTTTCGCCTCCGGCTTTCTGTTTTGTCCAAAGCTTTAGTAACCACCAAAACATCCTGTATGGCGGCGCATTCCAGCGCTGAACCGCGTGCAATCTCAAAATACCGCCGCCGATCTGCCTCTGTGCTCTTGCCATTGCCTTCGGCAATATTCAAGGGAATCGATTGGCTG
>PUNP01000843.1 GCA_003551785.1 Candidatus Brocadiaceae bacterium
AGCAAACATCGTGGTTGCCACAATACCGGAAGGCTCGCCTGTTGCCGGAAAAACGGTCAGTGAAGTAGCCCAAAGCAGGCATTTCCCCAGGCACTGCGTAATTGCGGGAATTTACCGAGAAAAAGGGGAGAGTTTTATCTTTCCCCGGGGCAAAGCTGAAATTAACATCGGCGATCAGGTGTTTCTTGCCGCGGCCGCCGAGACCGTCAGTAAAGCCGCCGAATACCTTCAAAAGACAAAATAACGGCCATTGATTATTGATTATTGATTTATGGTGCCGTTCCCGAATAACATTTGATATTTCAGTCGCTTATATATTCTTTTATACCTTTATTATTCGATGTTGCGATATTAAGCGCTTATATAACCCCAACTCTGCGCTGCTTATTAGCAGTAACCCTCAACTGTACAGGACGTTATCTGGGAACGGCACCTAATAACAAACCCGGATAATAAGGTCAGGAACTTTTCTTTCTGTGCCTCCGCTTCCGGTTAGCGTTAGAACCCGAACGGGAAGACTTGCGTCCGGACTGCTTGCCGGTCACCTTCCTTCTCCCCCTTTCCCTTTCCAAACTGCCGCTCCTGCCAGCGTAAGGCTTTTCATCCCTACTTTTTGCTTTCGAATCTGAAAAGTCGCTGTGTCGCCCGAGATGCAGTTTGCGCTTTATGAAGCGTTCAATGCTAATAAGCATTTTTTCTTCATCTTCTGCCACGAATGCAATTGCATCGCCGCGGGCCTCAGCCCGTCCCGTTCGCCCGATGCGATGAACATAGTCTTCGGCAACCCGGGGCAGGTCATAGTTGATGACATGCGATATGCCGGTCACATCAATGCCGCGGGCAGCGATATCGGTCGCGACCATAACACTGAATCTGCCGTTCTTGAACCCGTCGAGAGCCTTCCGTCGCTGGGCCTGAGTGCGGTCGGAATGCATGGCAACGGCAGAAACATTTTCACGCGCCAGGCGACGCTGCAGGCGGTCGGCCCGGCGTTTCGTGCGCAAAAATATCAGTACACTTTCCATAGAAGTCGTTTTCAAAAGGTGAAGCAAAAAGTCCTGCTTCATGTCATGCTCAATTTTATACGCAAACTGATTGATTGTTTTAACGGGGTTGTTTACCGGGCCGGCCTGCACCATTTGCGGGGATTTCTGGATATCTTTGCCCAGGGCCTTGACTGCATTGGAAATCGTTGCAGAAAAAAGCAATGTTTGGCGTTTTCGGGGTATCTCTTTTATTATCCGTCGCACATCATGTATGAAGCCCATGTCCAGCATCCGATCGGCCTCGTCCAGAACTAAAATCTCAACATTTCCCAGGTTAATAGTTTTGCGCTCCATATGATCCATCAAGCGCCCCGGGGTAGCCACTACAATCTCTACACCAGTACGCAACGCACTGATTTGTTTTTTTATACTGGCTCCACCATAGACCGCCAGCGAGCGGAGGGGGAGGTAATGCCCATAGGTTTGTATCGATTCTTCGACCTGCACGGCCAGCTCCCGTGTCGGTGTCATCACGAGTGCACGGACAGCTTTGCCTTTCGGCCTGTTATTGACCTGAGAAAGCCGGTGCAATATCGGCAAGACAAAAGCTGCCGTTTTGCCGGTGCCTGTTTGGGCACACCCGATAATATCTTTTCCTTCAATCGCATGAGGAATGACCTGTAACTGAATTTCCGTCGGGGCTTTATAGCCGGTTTTCCTTATACCTTGCTCAAGCCTTTCACTAATACCTGTTGCTGCAAATGACATACAATCTCCCTGCTTAAAATAATGGAAGTAACATCGAAGGATGGTCGACAATGTGAAAAGGCGGAGCTCACTTCATAGAACATACCTGCAATACGAAGTATGCATTATATCAATTATCCTGACTGATTGCAACTAACCGTAAATATACAGTGAACCCCGTTGTCTCATCACCACCGTGCCCTGTTCCGTGGTGATGTTACGGGGTTCACTGAGGACTTAAGAATAATCTGCAAAGGATAACAGTCAACAGCCAGGAGTGTTAACCTGAGCATTTCATAAACCAACGACGATATATTGTTCATTGGGCATGGCGCTCAAACCGAAAAGCACTGCTGAAAAAATCACTGTTGCCCTCATTTGCTTTTTGTCCAATATTATCTTAGTATTATCATTGCAGTGACATAGCCGGTCAGGACAGCAAAAGTTAAACATTAGGTAAGTCCTCAGTGAACTACGTAGCATCACCACCGTGCCCTGTGCCGGTGGAATGACGATTCTCAGCTACAGCGGGCATAACCAACACTCTCCGCCGTGTGAGAAATCGACACGTAGCTCTGAATCATCATTCCACCGGCACAGGGCACGGTGGTGATGTGAAGACGTGGTTCACTGAATATATACAACATTACGACAAAAAATCGTCCCGATACAAGCTTCATAAGGCCTTTGACAAGGAAGGATTTCATGGACAATCAGGCAAAACGATGGTGAATCACCTTGAAAAAAAGAATAACACACAAAAATCAGGTGTCGTAGAAAGCGGCAGTCTGCAGCTCTTCCGCCTTGCTCTCGACAGCAGCGCGGATCAGGTCTTTTTAATCGACAGCGATGAAATGCGTTTTGTCGATGTCAATGAGACCGCTTGCAGCGCACTGCTTTATACGAGGGATGAATTGCTCGCTATGGGCCCTCATGATATCAAGCCGCTGCATACCCTGGAAAGCCTCAAGGCTGAATTTGACAGGATTTTCTCGGGCCAGTCCAGCGGCATTATCGAGACCGTTCATCAGAGAAAAGACGGCGGCTCTATTCCAGTCGAAGTCAGGCTCCGGTTGGTCGAGAGTACCCCCCGGAAACTCATCATTGCGCTGGCGACCGATGTTACTGAAAGAATGAAGTTTGAAGAAGACCTCAAATACCAAAACCTTCTGCTCAGGACGCAAAATGAATCGTCATTGGACGGCATATTGGTGCTTGACAGTCACGATAATGTTATTTCTTTTAACCGGCGTTTTGCCGAGATGTGGAGTATCCCCGAAGATATCCTGCAAAGCCAGTCAGGCGATGATGCATTGCACTTCGTTCTTCCCCAACTGCCCGATCCGGAGAAGTTTGCTGAGACAATCGCCGCTATCTACAAGAAAAAAGGTGATAAAAGCCATGACGAGGTGCGGCTGAAAGACGGCAGCATATTTGACCGCTATTCTGCTCCTCTGAATGACCCCGATGGCGCGTATTACGGCCGGGTCTGGTACTACCGCGATATCACGCAGCAAAGAGAGCTTGAAGAAAAAAAAGAGTACTACGGGCGTGCCCAGAGCCTGCTTGCCGAGATTTCCCGCGATTTTATCCTTTCCAACAGCGATAATATCGATGAGAAAATAGATCGGATGCTCGCTAAAACCGCCGAGTTTGTCGTCTTGCTCCCCTCGACCGAACATACGGTAGCCGGTCGCATAAGTGACAGAATACTTGAGGCCGTTAACGATTTAAAGGTGCAAGGCAGGCCGATCTCCGTTGCCTGCGGCTATGCCACGAAAGAGAAAGCCGGGCAGAGCTTTAATACTGTCTTCAAAAAGGCCGATAAACAGATGTACAGGTCCAAGATGGAACAAAAGAAATACACTGAAAACCGTGTTGTGAACCCCGGGTGCTAAAAGAATCCTCAAACCGCCTTTTGTGGTAAAATGTGTGCAGTTAAAGACATATCTTCCCCACAAAGTGAGGAGAGCCGCTCTGGATGGCTGTCATTCCACAACCGGGTCTTTTCAGCTGGAAAGACATTGAAAATCCTGGCGACCTCGAGCGCCTTCGGGCCTCAGGACAAAAAAAACAAAACATCCCTCTTTTAACCGTTATGTCGGTTTTTGCCGTAGCCGTTGTCGTAGTCGTTGCCGTTTCCGTAGTCGTTGCCGTAACCCGTAATCCATAACCCAAAACCCATTTGGCTGTTAGGCCCGAAGGGCCGTTTCAATCATAGCCCGGGGTGGATGCGCCCCGCCTTTGGGCGCTGGAACCCCGGGAACAGAGGGCATAACAACAAGAAGAGCCCCGAAGGGGCGATTCAAAGCATGTGGAGCACAAGAGGACTGTTCAAATCGAGTCGGCCCTTCGGGCCTCATTGCGGGGGTGGCGTTTTGGTTTCCCTGCCTGCCGCGCTGCGGCGCAGGCAGGGAAAAATAAAGGAATTTGCGCCCGGTAATCTCCGGAAACAGGGATAATCTCTGAACAATCTGCGTTCCGGGATACGCGAAAAACGTTACAGCGCAAATTCCTCTTTACATTTTTTGCTTGACAGGGAGGAAATTTGCTGTATAATACATATTACAACCTCGGAGACGAATATCATTAGATGCGGTGGCCGGCGTGGTTCACTGAGTATTTGCCCTGCGGGTTTTTTAAAGGAGAGAGAAACATGTTTACGGATCGCGTAGTCAGAAGGCTTTTGTCTGTAGTGGCGGCTGCAACGGTGATGCTCGGTGTTCTTTGCGTGGGCGCAATGACAGCCCATGCCGGTGAAGACCCCGTGGATCTGGGAACTGCAGGAAACTATGTCATTCTAACAAAATCGGGGATTACGGCTACAGGGGCCGCTGGCACTGACATTCTTGGAGATCTCGGGGTCAGTCCGATAGACCATACTGCTATAACCGGATTTGATTTGATCGGGGATCCAGCTAACGATCCCTTCCTGACGTCTGCCCTGGTTACTGGAAGAATATATGCAGCAAATTTAGCAGACCCAACTCCAGCTGAGTTAACTACGGCTGTGAGTGATATGGAAACTGCATACACGGATGCTGCGGGAAGAACACTCCCGGATTATACCAATCTTCATGCGGGAAATATTACAGGGAAAACTCTGACTCCGGGCCTTTACAAATGGACCACAGGCGTTTATATTGGAGGAGAGGGTGTTACTCTCACCGGGGGTAAGAATGATGTCTTTATATTCCAAATAGCAGGGGGTTTAACCGTAGCAAGTGATGCAGAAGTTACTTTAGACGGTGGAGTGCAGGCTGGGAATATATTCTGGCAAGTTGCTGGTGAAACAGTTCTTGGAACATACTCTGTTTTCAATGGAATTATCCTGAGTGGCCCTGCTGTGGGTATTGATGAAGCTATTGCAATAAATACAGGTGCAGTACTGAACGGAAGAGCGTTCTCACAAAAAGCAGTTACGTTGGATGGCAATGCTGTCACAGAAAAAACAGCCACAGTTTATCGTCTCATCCTGGACGGGCCGCCGAGTGCGATTGCGGGTCAGGAAAGCGGCGATTTTACACTGACGGTCTTTGACGAGAATGGTGTCGAGACAGCGGTGGCGATCGACACTGACTTCACGCTGACGACCACCTCCGGCGGGCCGGCGACGTTCAATCCCCCAACTCCCATCACGCTCCTCGCCGGTGAATCTTCCGGTACCTTCAAGTATACGGATGACGAGCCTGGCGAGAAAACGGTGACGGCGCAGTGGCTCAGCGGCGACGACAATCTCGATGGCGAGTCCGCCACTCACGATATCAAGGTGCTCGAGACTCTTCCTGACTCCATAACCCTGGACGGGCCGCCGGATGTGATTGCGGGCGAAGAAAGCACCATTTTTACACTGACGGTCCTTGACGTGAATGGTGACAAGATACCGGTGACGGAAGACACTGACTTCACGCTGGTGAGCGACTCCGTCGGAACGGTGACGTTCAATCCCCCACCCCCCATCACGCTCCCCGCCGGTGAATCTTCCGTTACCTTCAAGTACACGGATTCCGATCCCGGCGACAAAACGGTGACGGCGACGTGGGAAAGCGGCGACGGCAATCTCAACGGCGTTGAACCCGCGTCCGACACCCACAATATCACGGTCGGGACCGGGATTGTCCTTACGGTGGATGACATCGAGGGCAGTGGCACGGTAAGGGTCACTGTGGACGGGCTTAAAACTGTTACTATTACCCCCGAAGCTGTTTTCCCTTACGAGATACCGGTGGTCGTCGATGACCCCGTAGCAGGAGTTGAGGTCGGCCTTCAGGCCCAGGCTGAAACAGATCCGTATGTGTGGGTCTTCAGCAAGTGGGGAGGAGCGGATGGCGGAGATGTCGATGAGCCGGAAAGCGCCGCTACCCTCATCAATATAAAAGAGAATAAGACGATCACGGCGGAGTTTGTCACCTATATACAGGACCAAGTTGACAAGGAGATAGCAAGTCCCACCCCGGACCGCATCGTCGAGATTGATGAAGGTGTTTATACGGCGGCAG
>PUNP01000890.1 GCA_003551785.1 Candidatus Brocadiaceae bacterium
CGGACTCCCTTTATATCGATTTCTCTACTAAACCAAGCTCCGAAACCAGAGAAATTTCTGAGGGAGTGTTGCTGGATTACGATGCAGATGGCAATCTTGTTGGCGTGGA
Source organism: Candidatus Brocadiaceae bacterium (assembly GCA_003551785.1). The sequence continues at coordinate 110 of PUNP01000890.1, forward strand.
TATTGATAATGCAAGTTCGAAAATTGACCTGAAAGAAATTATCCTCAGCAAACTTCCGGCAGAAGTTGAAGCTTTGAAAGCCTGAAAGACAAGAAGGGAAGACGAGGCAATGTGGGCGTCGCCCTTTCTGTCCGGCAACCGGGTTCGATTCGCCGTGGGGTCACCACTCTACAAAAGCCCTTTAAGACACTCTAAAGCCTCAGAGGGCTTTTCTTATGTATCCTTACGTTATCGCACTGAATACGAAAGAAAAAAGCGGTAACAGCGGCCACAATGCCCGGCCGGCTTTCCACTCCTTCAGCAATTCTTCCGATACTACCTAAACCAATCCTTATACCAGCCCCCAGTAATAACAGCCCAATGACCACCGTAATGACCGTTTCAATACGCCGATGGCCGTAGGGATGCGATGAATCCGCCGGCTTGCTCCAGTATTTCATACCGAAAAGAACGGCCAAATCGCTTACGCAATCGGACAGGCTGTGAACACTATCGGCTATCAGGGCGTATGAGTTACCGAAAAAGCCCGCTGCCAATTTTATCCCGCTCAGCAGCACATTAACCACAAGTCCGGTCAATGCGACATTACGCAGGGGTTTATTTCCGGCACCGGGAACTATCTGTGTTTTTTCTGGTATCATAGGAGTATATTTTCCCCTATATTTGGGATTTAAAATTCCGTTCATCAACAACAAATTGTCGATATGCGTTTTTATTGACTGCTGCGTCCCGAGAACCAATATTAATTACATATATTCACGACGCTGCTAACTTATGTCAAAACAGCAATCATTTCTTCCACGGGGACAAGCCCCGTGGAGTTTCAATTCCTGACGTGCGATCCCCCCACGGGCCTTGTGCCCGTGGCTTGCATGACTGACTATCAGAAAAAAAATGCCAAAAACAAAAGACTCCACGGGGCCTGTCCCCGTGGTTATCATGACTGGCCTAAAATCAAAAGAAGAACTAACCTGAATAGTAAATTGGGATATTTGCCCGTACTGCGCCGACAGGCGCCCCATTTTCAGAGCGCAGTCTCTGAAAATGGGTAGGTCCTTAGTTTCAGTACATCGACAGAAAATTGTCGATGTACGCGAAAGTAAACAATAATACATTTATGGACAAGGTGTTCGGTATTCAGTGTTCAGTGCTGGGTTTTGGATATTTTCCGTTTGCCCTTGTCTTTTTGTCGTACTATTAATTCTTTTTCAAGTTCTTTTTTGAAAAAGAATTAGATTCTTACCGTCCAGCAAACTTTGGGATGTCATAATCGCTGAGACTGCACGAAGCGGTCACTATAAAAGGCACTGCGGATTTTATCACAAGCAAATTCCCTTTCATAACATGGCGTTGCGGTTTGCACTATCCGGACTTTCTATCCGGCAACCGGGGTTCACTGAATGTGTACAAAGCTCCTTAACTACAAGTTTAGAAACGGTTAATCTGGAGGGTGTTTATGCAGCCTTTGAACGGCGTGTTTGGCAGGTTACTTATGGTCTCAGTCGGTTTTGTGTTTTTTCTTTCAGCTGCGCTTTTTGGTTCCAGCGCATCGGCGGATGTGGTTTTGGTGGAAGAAGGCGAAGTCCGTGCGGTCATTGTCTTGCCCGAAGAGGCACTGGAAGGCGAGCGGAAGGCGGCCGATGAGTTGTCTGAGCACATTCGGCTAATGAGTGGGGCTGAGCTTCCGGTTATTACCGACGGCGAAGACATCGAAGGGCGGACCCCAATCCTGATAGGCGCTGCGGCCGATGACGCGCTGGCAGACAAGGTGATGCAGCGTCAGGCCGATGAACGCCCGCATTGGGATATTGGTTACAGGCTGGAGCAGGGCGGTGATACGTTTGCTTTTGCGCTGTGGGTTGAGGAAGGTGCTGTCCAGCTCCGTGGAGGCATGGGGCATAAGGGCACGCGCACGGCCGCTTATGAGCTTTTGGAACAGCTCGGAGTGCGCTGGTACATGCCCGGAAAATATGGCCGCATTATTCCCGAAAGTGATTCCGTGATACTGAAAAAGCAGCAGAGCATCGAAATTCCGACGTTTGCGCGTCGCAGCACGACCCGGCGGGCGACCGGGGACGAGAACTACGACGCCCGGGCGCGTCTGGGCGGTCTCGGCAGCGTGCCCGGCCGCCATGGTTTCCCCAAACCGGACGGGAAAGGGCACAGGGACGTCCGCAGTGAAAATCCCGAATACTATGCATTGCAGAAGGACGGGGAGCGTGGCGGAAGACAGTTGTGCGTTTCCAATCCCGATGTTATCAATATGGTAGCTGAGGCGATCCGACAGCGTTTGGATGCGCAGGTGCCCCCTTCGATACCAGCCGGATTATTGACGCAGGTCCACATGACGGAGGCGGCGCATGCCTGTGCAAGGATTGCCGGGCACTCGATGCGCCGGAAGAAATTACTACACCATTCGGCATACCCCCCCGGGCTTCAGAGACGGATCGTTACGTATGGTTTATCAATCGGGTTCTCGAAAAGCTTGAAGACGAGTATCCTTACGTGCGTATAGGGATGTATGCCTACCATACCTATCAGCTGCCGCCGGTGGATGTCGAGCCCAGTGAACGGCTCGTGATAGCAATCGCCCCCATTCAGCAATGCCGTCATCATGGTCCCGGCAATCCTGTCTGCCCGGAATCAAATTATGTACCATGGATTTATGAAAACTGGACCCCTTTCGTCAGCGAGATATGGTGCCGTGGTTACATGTATAATCTTGGATGTCCGGCGCTGCCGATATCAATAGTCCATCGTCTTAGCAAGGAGATACCTATGTGGTATGATTTGGGTGTTATTGGTTATCATCCCGATTATGCAAGCACATTTGCTACGTATAATCCCGGCCCCTTTATCCGTAATCGCCTGGCCTGGGACCACACAGCGGACGTCAATGAGCTGCTTGCGGAGTTTTACGAAAATTTCTACGGTCCGGCTTCCGGTCCGATGAAATCCTATCATACTCTGATTGATGAACGTCATGGAACGAGTGATTATCATACCGGATTCTCATGGGATATGCCCAATTTCTTTCCTCCTGAATTGCGGGAAGGACTGCGGAAGCACCTTGATGAAGCCCGAAAACTTGTTGCAGAGTATGGTAATGGACACGACGCCGTTCGCCTTGAAATCACGCGCAAGGGATTCGAATATCTCGATGCCTACTGCGATGTTTTACTTGCCCGGGGATAAAGAATAAAATAAATAAGCATTTTGCGAACATTCCGGATGTGTCCTGCTGATCGGAGGATGTTGAAGGTAAGCTGTTGATGCCGGAGGAGAGTTCCGAGCAGGCCTTGAGAACACGGCACGTCCCCCACCTTATCGATAAGGTGCAATACAGGATTTTTGACAATACTCTTGACTGGTTGAGGAGAGAAGCGCCTCTCTATGGAAGTGAAAATGATCGTGGGAAAAAAATAATGCAGCAAGCTAATATAAACGACAACGAACAGAGAACCGAATTTCATCTAAAACGCTCGACACGGTTGACCGACCTGATACCGTTTGCTTATATAGCGTTTGCTGTGAGTTTCGGAGACTATCGCCCGGTTTCCCTGGCTATCCTGGCCGTCGGCGCCGTTGTGTTTTTCCTTAGAAGCCGCCCGCAAGTCATCACTGACGAAAAAGGACTGTATTATCGCTCGTTCTTCCAAATGAAACGAGTCAAATGGGAAGAGATATACAGTATCAAGCCGAGCATGCTCACCGGCTATTCGATCTACTGGGGCGAAAAACCTGACAATGAAATCCGCAGCTTCAGATTGCAATGGCGGCCCGTCAACACATTGAAGATATTGAAGGAAATCGATGGCTTCACAGGCCTCCTGAAAATAGTCCTGGAAAGAAGCGTCGATGCCGAGGTCGACCCCAAAGTGTTGGAGCTTTTTAAAGTACCCGACAAAAAGAAGATGAGCCGGTACGGGTGGGGATTCGGCTCCTTCTTCCTGCTGCTGTTGATGGCAGGCGTCTACATGCTTTTGAAATTAGTTTACAGCGCTGAAACGCTGGGGTATAGCCACATATTTTTCATTTTCATGCTGCCGCTGCTCGGCGGGCTGAGCGGTATGTTGTTCTGCCGGTTCCTCTTTATATGGGATGAAGGCGACAAGTGGTCCGATTTGGGCATCTTGTACGGGCTGCTGACTTATTCGCCCATATTGAATCTTGTCGTGCTTTTCAGCTATCCCCGTGCCGTGTGGTCGGTGACAACAACGACGATGTTCCTGGCTTTCAGCACGTGCATATTCTACTTCCCGACATTGAACCGCCTCAAAGTCACGGGATTGATGGTGGTGTTCGTTCTTCTGGGTGGCGCAACGGGGAAATTCTGTCTGCATAACCCGCAGGTAGAGCAATCCGTTCTGAAAAGACTCGATGGCTTTTATTGCACAGCGATCGGCTGGTTCCCTGACGGACGGAGAGTATGGCTGACAGGCAGCAAAGCCGCCTTCTTTGCCGACAATGGAGGCGATTCTGATGATACATCCAAAGAAGATTTAGTTGTCCTTGATACGGAAAGCGGCCGAATCCTCCATCGAATGCCCGTCGACACTCTTCTTCCCGGCTTTTCGTTTCACTGGTCGCCTGACGGTACCCGCCTGGCTCTGCTTGAGTTTCCACGTAACGATGACAGAATGCTGTCGCTGATGGACACCGATACTTTTGAAAAAACTCCTTTGCTGGAAGCTGACGGAATATTGCTTCATGAATACGGCTGCTGGAATATGAATGGGAATAAACTTGTCGGCACGCACCGTGATGCGCAGTCCGACGATGATGAGAGCCGCGCTGTTGTTTTTCTTATAGATATCACCGAGCAGCGCGTCTCTAAACTGACGGAAATGAAACATGTTGAGGCGGCCTTCTGGCTGCCCGATGGCGGCATAGGCGTTTTGCATAGAAAACCGAAACATGGGGAAGGCGACGAAGATGAAAGAAATCGATTACGTGATTACCGGGTAAGCCGGCTGGATCTGGAAAACGGTGAGATGGAGGTGCTTTATACTTTAGAGAATTATCACAAGCCTGGGTTTGTTTCCCCCCGTGGAAAATATCTCCTGCTGCGGACAAAAGATAATAAGCCGCTTATCGCTGAAGTGAGCGGCGATCAGAAGGTTTTGCTGGATGAACGGTTGACGGATTCGCATTTCCACCGTGAAGGAAGCTGGGCCTCGGATGGTTCCGCCGTTTTTCTGCCCGTAAAGCGAGGTGGAAAGAAAAATTATCTCATTTATGAACCCAAGACTGCAAATATCAGCGTTTTACCGTCCGGTTATATCAACAGAGTTATAAGCCGATGCGATGGTTTAAAGCATTATCTCGGTTATAATGACGATCACAGCGTTTATGCCCCCTTTTGGCTCCTCTCCAGAGGCGAGACCGGGGCTGTCGAGATAGGAAGGGGCGGCCTTTTTTCGTTGCTTTTATGGGATTGGGCGGCGTCCGTGAGCCCGGACGGCAGTAGAGTCATTCACTATGGCCTGTCTTTTTCGCTGAAAAATGACTCCGTGAATGTTGATACGACGATTTATTTGAGCAGAATTCTCTTGCAAAGGTGATCCCGGGTTAAAAACCCAGTGTCTTTATGCCCTGGTAAGGGCAAGGTTTGGTAGCCGCGGGTTTTGAACCCGTGGAAACGTAATGACATCACCATCACCGGGGTGCCCCGGATGGGGCACGGTAAATGACGTGTAGTTCGTCGACGGTTCAATATGTCGATTCGCGAGGACATAAATGAGTTTGTTGTGTTCGGCATGAGCGGAAATTGCTGTGAAAGTTGAAACATATTCGTAGTGAGCCTATCCAGGGGTTCCTGAGGCGCCTGAAGGCGCCTACTACAAGCCCAAAAGACATGTGAAGTTCTATCGAGCCGGGTTTTCGGTCAGGTACTAACTATAAGAAGCTGTTTTCCTCGAAGAGGATATTTAATTACAGCCCAGGGTTGATGGCCTGCAAGGCCTTCTACCCTGGGAAAGGGAACGATATCAATAAATTTTACCTGCTATGTATATTTTTGTCAAGCACCAGTTGGATTCCAAGAGTAGTGATAGGTGCCAAGTATCGCGCAGCCTGCTATTCGATCTTGTGCAATCTTTTCACGCACAGATCAGTTTATC
>PUNP01000586.1 GCA_003551785.1 Candidatus Brocadiaceae bacterium
GGCGCGGTTGCTCTTGGAATAGCGGCATTTGCTCATTATTGTCTTTTCGGCCAGGCTCCTAGTGGTCCATTCCACTTGATTTTGTCATCATATTTTACTATTATGTATGATGACATCAATGGCCAATGTGGCCCATTGAATACATTCTTTGTACTTTTTTTAAGGAGGTAATATCATGTTTAACTTAGTACGTAAGATGTTACGGTTTACTTTAATCGAACTTCTTGTAGTCATCGCCATCATCGCCATATTGGCGGCGATGCTGATGCCGGCGCTTGCACGCGCACGGGCGATGACACGCAGGGTTGCCTGCGCGAACAACCAGAGGAATGCTGTTATGGCGATGCATTTTTACGCCGATGATTACGACGGCTGGGGCTGGCACGGAATAATGCGTGCAAACAGTGGAACACTTCCCGATCATGGCCGGCCTACCGATGCACACGGCTGGCTGCATGATTACCTGACGTTTGTCGATCATCCGGACAAAAGATACCACCCTCCGATACTTGCGTGCCCGGGGTTGACGCCGCCTCCGGGACCAAGGGGTGACTATGGTTGGGACCGCAGGCCGATAAGACAGAGGAGCCGGAGGCTGCAGACCCCTTATTTCTACCATTTCGGCGCGCCCAATTTCGATGAACACAGCAACGACAGATATTACGGATGGGATGCGAGATTTTCGTTTTCTTCCACGGAGGATAGCCCGCGTTCCCGCGTTGTAAGACGACAATATCTGGGGCGCACCCATAATCATAGATATCGGGGGAATTATTACGTGCTTCCCGCATCACTCCAGCCGGCCATCACTGATGCGCAGTTCTTAAGCAGAAGCAGCGGGGGGCCGGACGACTCGAATTTCAACCAGTACCGCACACTTGGTACCAGTGATTCCTATTACTTCCGTAACCATGCGGATTTGGACTGGAGCGGTATGAACATTGGTTTTATGGACGGGCATGTGGAATGGCGTGACAACGATGAAATATCCCCCAGGTATGGCGATTTCTACCATCGTATATGGTATTGAATTATCCAGCATATCCGCGTATACTGGTTTGGTTTGCCGGGTTTTTAGTGATAATTCAGCTCGTTGCACAATCCATGACATTTGCTATATGCTGCAGGCTGTAAGTCATAATCCGAATGAATCGGGAATGTTTCAAGGCGCAACATACTGCTCTTTAGATATAATGTGCCGTCCTTTCAGAACGGATTGATGACGGTGCAACGTATTCCCAGGGGTATCACTTTGGGCTGGTATGTTGTGTCCTTTCAGGACACTTCGGAGTGGAAAATATGTCTCCGCTCCGGGCAGGGCCGGGAAAATATGCATGAATTGACAAAAAAAAGGCTAAAAAAGCTGTTTTTTTGCCTATTCATTTGCATTGTGAGCGAAAACCGGGTAAATTTAGAATAGTTTTGAATTAGCTGCATGAGAGTGGGGGAAAAGAGCCGCCTTGCCCATGCAGATGTCCAATCCAACGGTTGGGTTGGGAAATTATTGTGCGACAGGCTCTTCAGGGGAAGTTGTGTTTCCTATGAGGTTTCAAAGTTACTCCCGGCAAAAGGCGCCGTCCCTGTTGATTTCTTTTTTTCTATTGTAGGAGGAGATGATTATGAGGTTAAGTGCGGCTGTAATGTTGTGCCTTTCGATCTGTGCAGTAACCGTCTACTGTTCGGATGAGACGGTTCTGGCCGAGAACGGACGGGCTTTATTGCCAGTTGTTCTGTCTGAGGATGCGCCATCCGAGACTGTTGAGGCGGCGAACGAGCTGGCTGATTATCTCGGCAGGATCAGCGGTGCTGATTTTTCCGTGGAGACCGGCACCGGCGATTCCGGCATAGTGTTTGGCACTCCCGGCGATTTCACGCAGCTGCCCTTCGAGTTCGCTTTCGATTCCGGACCTTTCAGCCGTGATGAATACCTTATTCGCAGCACCGGTGACGGACTTTATCTGCTGGGTTCGACTAAGGGCGCCGCAGAATACGCCGCCTGGGATCTTTTGTATCAGTTCGGATACAGGTATTTTTTTCCTACTAAAACATGGGAGATAGTGCCCCGGAGCGACGTTCTTAAAGTGACCGAGGATCGCCACGAAAAACCCGATTATTACAGCAGGCGCGGACCGCGCGGCGCCCCCAGGATGTCGCGTCAGCCCTGGGCGCAGGATGGATGGAGCAAGTGGCAGGTCAGGAATCGTACCCGATCCAATTTCGGACTGAGCACAGGTCACGTTTATTGTTCTATCATACGGCGCAATAGGGATGTGTTCGATGAAAACCCGGAGTTTCTTGCGCTTGTGGGGGGGGAACGCGGCGGTGGACGAGGCGATAAGTTCTGTATCTCCAACGACGAGCTGAGGGCGTTCATCGTTGAGAATGCCGTGACCCGAATGATGCGCAACCCCGACGCCGACAGCATTTCCATGGACCCGAGCGACGGGAGCAGTTGGTGCGAATGCGATCCGTGTCACGAGATGGGCAGCGTGAGCGACAGAGTCGTTATATTGGCCAACGAGGCCGCGGAGGCAATCAACGAACTCGGACTGGATGGTGACAAATATGTGGGTATCTACGCATACAACGACTATTCCCCGCCACCGGCCGTTGATGTTCATCCCAAAGTTATCGTCAGCCTGGCCACCAGCTTCATCCGGGGCGGATACACATTTGATCAGATGATTGAGGGATGGAGCGAAAGGACGAATATGATGGGGATTCGCGACTATTATTCACTGACGGTCTGGAGGGGGTTCCTGCCCGCTCGGGGCAATGTTACCAGCACCGGTTATCTCAGGGATAAACTCCCCGAATACCATGAAAGGGGCGCACGTTTCATGAATGCCGAGTCCGACAATGCCTGGGGAAACAGCGGTCTGGGGTATTATCTTTCCTCACGCATCCTCTGGGATGTTGGGGAAGCGGAAAGAGTCGATGAACTGATCGACGACTTTCTGGTCAAAAGCTTCGGCCCGGCCTCAGAACCCATGCGCAGTTTTTTCCTGCTGATTGACCGTGATGCCCGCGATCCGCACGTGCCGCACAGGAGGCAGCCGTTGAACGACGATATGCTGCACAGGATGTACCGATACCTCTCGGAGGCTCGCCGGCTGGCGGATGGGCGGGAGGAGATTCAGGAACGGATAGATGACCTTATCGTTTACACAAGGTTTGTTGACCTTTACCGGATCATGAACCGGACCCGGGGTGAGGAACGACAACAGGCTTTCGATGATCTGGTTGCGTTCACCTGGCGTATCAGGGAGCGTGTCGTCGCACCGAGCGTGAATATGCTGGCCCATCTGAACCGCTTTTTTGTCAACAGGGATGATCATCTATCCTGGCCGGAAGGCGGCGGTCGGTTCAGCCCCGCTGATATACATCGCGAAAGAGTGGACGAGCCTTTCAGTGACGAGGAGATGGGTAGTTTGCTGGAAGAGGGTATGGCGGCCCATGACCCGCTGGAGCTTGATTTTACACCCGTTGACTACGATGACGATTTACTGGTACCGGCCGCTACCGAATCCGACGCGCCGCGCGGCACTCCGCGCGATCCGCACTTTGCCGTAGGTAACCGGGCCGCGCCGGTTGTTTATATCCATACTCGGGATAATACTCTCCCGACTCTCTATTTTTCCGCCGGGCATACGCATACTGATCGTGGCCCCATGCGCTGGGAGCTTGTCAAAGTAGAGAGCGGAGAGACTATTAACAAAGGTGAGGTTCCGCCAGAGGACCCACCGCGCCGTGACGGCTGGCACGAACATGAAGGTACTCGCAAGCTGGAACTGGACGTGCCGCAAAGCGGACTGTACAGGCTGGTTATTTCCAATGTCGGACAGGGCTTCTTCTGGGATTATGAACCCCGCGAAGAGTCCATGGTGACCATTCGCGCCGACGCCGTCCACCCGATCAGGCGAAACTGGCTGCGACGACTTTATTTCTACGTTCCGGTGGGAACGCGTGAGATAGTGATGTACGGTGCGCTTCGACAGCGTTATGCCAGCGGTTGGCATCCCGCTGAGGGTGAGACAATTGATTGGGATGATATCAGGCATGAACAGGGCTTTAGTGTGATACCAGTGCCGGAAGGGCGTGACGGCAAGCTCTGGGCTTTCGGCACACGGCACGATAATCCGGAACTGCGTTTCCTTAACATTCCCGGATACCTTGCTTATCATCCTTCCGAACTCTTGCTCCCGCGTGATTATGCCGAGGAACTCAGAGAAAGAAGAGATGATGCTTTTTTTTGAATGATTTTTTGTCAATGTTCTGTGAAACACTTTTACGTTATCACCACCATGCCCTGTGCCGGTGGTGATGTTATGGGGTTAACTAAGGACTTACGATTTTTTCCTCTTTTTATGGAGACTGTACAATGTCTAATTCTGTCAGATGTAGTTTGATCCATTTGAAATGTCTTATGCGGTTGTTTTTGGTTCTCTCCGTTTTAGCAATTTCATGTTTTTTGAGTTCCGGCTGTAATACACTTCCGGCAGATAGCGCCGTTCTTGTGGATGGGGGGCAAGCGCGCGCAAAATTAATAACGCCGGCAGAACCTCAGGAAGGTGAACGCGCTGCCGCCGAGGAGCTGCTCGAACATATCAAACTTATGACAGGTGTTGAACTCCCGGTCATGACGGAATATGCCGGAGATGATGGGTTTTACCCCATTTTTATAGGAGCGTCGGCGGATCCTGCACTTGATCGACTGAGCCTTGCTGAGAAGGATTCCCCCTCTTCTTTCTCAATCCAGGTCGGTGAGGAACGCGCTGACCTGCGTGGGTTGAGCGATGAAGGCACCCTTTTTGCTGCTTATGAGTTACTCGAGCAGCTCGGTGTACGCTGGTATATGCCGGGAGAACTGGGCAGGGTTGTACCGGAATCCGATACGGCAGTCATCCAGTATCAGACCATCTCGCAGGCCCCGTCGATGGACTGGAGACATCTGCAGGCCCTCGCTGAGACCGAGTGGATTGCCAGGCAGCGTCTGGGTGGTGAGCATCGCTCGACCGGTTCTCATGGCTTGATTGGTCTGCCTGCAAGAGGGGCCGCGGGTAACCGCCTTTTTGAAGAACATCCCGAACTTTTTTCCCTTGTGGACGGCGAACGTGTGGCCCGACAGCACTGCGTATCCAATCCGGAAGCGCTCCGGCGCGTTGTCGAGGCGATAAGAGAAAGGCTGGAAGAGAACCCGGACACAAAGTATCTGGGGATGGGGCCGCGTGACGGGCACGGGTACTGTGAATGTGAGGATTGTCGTGACCTCGACCGCGATGTCATTGATCCTTTTTACAGCCAGGTCTCCATGACCGACCGTTACATCTGGTTCTTCAATCAGGTGCTTGATGAACTGGAGGACGATCATCCTGATCTGCATCTGGTCTGGTATGTTTACGGCTTGCATATGATGCCGCCGGATATCGAACCGAATCCTCGCATAGTGGGTGTTTTCGCTCCGATCTCGATGGACCGTATTCGCGGTATGGATAATCCGATGAGCCCTGACCGGCACGTTTTCCGGTGGCTTATCGATGAATGGGCGGAGACTAATCCTAACGAGATGTACTACCGTGGTTACTACAATAATCTGGCCTGCCCGGGGTTTCCCAAAACACAGCTTGACCGGGTAAGAAACGAGATACCTGCTATTCATGAAAAGGGGTTGAACGTTATGCGCGTGGAGACCATTCGTCAATCCTGGGCCTCCGATCCGATTACTCTTCATGTCGCAGCGCGACTGATGTGGGATGTGGATACCGACGTTGATGCGCTGCTTGAGGAGTTTTACGTGAAATTCTACGGGCCGGCCCAGAATCCCATGAAGGAGTATCATGAAGCGCTGGAATCGGCGTTTGCCGATACACCGTATTTTACCGGGTCCAGCTATGTTTATTTTCCCATTTTTGATCAAGCCCGGCGCGACCTGCTTCGGGGGTTCCTTGAAGAGGCAGAAAACCTCGCTCCCCGGGAGAATGACTGCCTGTATGGCGAACGTGTCTGGGCAATAAGTCAGGGATTTGAGCGCCTTGAACTCTTCCTGGATATGACAGAGGCCCGCAATTCTCACGATTTCGCAGCGGCCTATGAGAAAATGCAAGCATATTACGACCTCAGCGATGAACTGTCTGAGTATGAGCTGGAGGTCGATCCGGAAAATTCCAATTGGATACGCCTCGGACGAGACCACCGGCTTGTCAACCGCCGTGAACGTTCGGA
>PUNP01000897.1 GCA_003551785.1 Candidatus Brocadiaceae bacterium
CGAGCAGCCGTAGAATTAGGTAATAAATTCGGGGTGCTTACTATCATGGACCCCGCACCGGTACCGGCTGAAGGTTTGTCGAAAAGTGTGTTGAGTATGGTCGATGTAATTACTCCTAATAATTATGAAGCAGCAAAGCTCGGGGGCAATCCAACCGAAAAAGATGTGATGAATGTGGCTGAGTCACTAAGTGATATAGTAAAGGGGACGATCATCATTACGCAAGGTAGTAAAGGTGTTTTTCTCGTGCAGGATAAGGAACTTCAGCATATTCCCGCTGCGTCTTCATCACCTGTAGATACCGTCGGTGCCGGTGACTGTTTTGCTGGAGTTTTAGCGGTGGGGCTTGCCGAAGGGTTGGGGCTGACCGATGCAGCCAGGATGTCAGTTTGCGCCGCGGCGATCGCTGTCGAAAAGGAGGGCGCCCAGCCTGCGATGCCGGTAAGAGAGGTGATTGATGCACGCTTGAGAACGTATGCTGGGGGCGGGGGGAGAGCGGGGGCGAACGGACGTAACGCTCCGCTTTTGGGAAAAAGCTTGAAAAAAACTTTTAACCGGTAGCGTAGAGAAATGCTGGGATGCCGGAATGCTGAGATGTCGGGATGCTGAGATGCTGAGATGATGGGATGTCGGGATGCTGGGATGGGGCAAGACGGCACTGATCACACAGAGGTGGGGTTTTCAGATGAATTTACAGATGATATTGGGTGATGAAAGATGAAGAATTCAATGCGTAGTTTCGGTGCTTTACACCAACCCCATTTGATGAATATGTGTGTAATGCTGCTTATTCTTTTATTCGCGGCACCGGTAATTCATGGGAGTCAGGTATTAACCTACCGTAGCTTAAACTATGCCGGTTTGATCGTGCCGACTCCACGACAGGCTGAATACAGGGAATACATTGAAATTGGTGATGAAGATGCCCGTATGCTCACCACGTATATAATTGCAGAAGATGATCCCTTGCTTAGTATAGCGGCCGGTATGCTGCAAGAGCATATCAGAGAGCTTGACACTGCCTATAACGTAAATTTCCAGTTGTTAACTCCGGACGATTTTAACACGATGTCGGAGTATCGCAGCGGCTTTTTCATTTTTTTATCCATAGGTGATGATTCAAATTTTGTATCTCGGTTTATGGAGGAGGAAAACATTTCCCTGCCGACTCAAAGAGAGGGGTATGTCCTTGAAACGGATACCCAGGCTTTTCCATCGGTTTTTATCGCCGGATCGGATGCCCGCGGAGCGTTTTACGGGGTGCAGTCACTGCTCCAGATGCTTACTATGACCGATAACGGTTTAATAACAATGAAAGAGATGTCTGTGCGGGATTGGCCGGCTTATGAAATCAGGTCCACAGGCAACGATGAATACATACCAGAGGGAGATGTTCCGGTTGAAGCTGTAAAATGGCTGCCGCGATTCAAATTGAACAGTTGGGCCGTCGGTCAATCTTACCATTGGCCTGAGGATTGGCGCAATACACCGAGTGACCGTTTAGCGGCTTTGAAAAGGGCGGCGGAAGCATCTGGAACCGGGATTGTTGATTTAATGTTTCAGATACATCCTTTCGGGAGGGCCGAAGATGTTGATAAACAATATACTATCAATATTTCAGACGGAAGTGACCGGCGCAAATTGGTGGAAATATGTCTTGATATGCTGGAGTCCGGGGCCGGACAAATTTTATTAAGAGCGGATGATTTTCATGATTTAACGGAAAGTGACAGTGCCCGTTTTGGTGATAAAGCCCAGGCGCATGCTGAAATTATTTCTTATTTGTATGATAACATGCGCAGTGAATATCCGGAGTCGGAATTGATTTTTTGCCCGCCGTATTATGATGGCAGGAGTGCTTTCAGTGAAGATAAGGGACGCCCTTATTTCAGGAAATTGTCGAATAATATATCCGATGACGTGGATATAATGTGGACGGGGCCTGATATTGTTTCCCATCGCCTGCTGCGTTCGCAGGTGGCAAGATTTGCCAACCTTATCGGACGCCGTCCTTTCTTGTGGGATAATACGGTGTTGCAGGAAGAAAGCGAATTCGGATATCGTTATGAATATGCTTATTATATGTGGCACCCATTGAATACCGTTTATCCGTCGAATCATCACCAGAACAGCAGGGGCATCAGATATAATTATGGGTATGACGGCACGCGGATTTCTGAGATCACGAATATCGTGCTGGCTGATTACCTCTGGAATCCCAGCGCATTTGATTTCGAAAATTCACTGCAGAACGCTGTTAAGTTAGTAGCCGGACGGGAGGGGGCGGAGCTGGTGTTAGAATGCGCGGCCGATATCCGTGAACTTTTTGATCTGCGACATTCACCGAGCAGGTTCATAAAATCACGAAGCTTTCCCGCGGAAGAAGGCTTGCGCACTCTTATCGATAACATGAATGCGGCGGCTGTTGATCCGCAATTGGTTGATGAACTGGAAGCCCAGTGGTACACCCACGCTGAAACATCCCGCCGGCTTCAAAGTATTGACTCGAAATTGGAAGAATTAGACGAGTCGGTATTATCCAAGTTGGGTCTGAATAGACGTGATTGGAGTTTTGAAACGGAAGGTGAGTGGGATGCTCGAGCAGACACTGCTGTTTTCCGTTTTTCATTTCCTTTTAATACCGAATCAGAATCAGGAGCTTATGGTGCTGCAAAACGTCGTATTAACGTTCCTAACACACCTACAGGCCGTTATTTTCTGGTTTTCATGGCGGATAATGACTACCATGCCGAGGGTGAACCGCCTGAGGCCTGGCCCGGCTATTTGTATCAGTGCGTTCTTATTGATGGACATGTGGTGTGGGAAAGAGATATTGTGGGCAACCCGTTGCCGGAATTATTTCAAATCGACGTTTCAAGGCAGCTCAGGGGCCGTGATGAGGTGACCGTCGAACTTCGCGGTTGTGACAGACGCGGGGTGACCAACCTTGGTGTTCAAATCAGCTTTTCTCCGTTACTGTTAACGTCCCGAAAAGCTAAAGATTATTAGCAATTTATTAAAATTTTTTCCATCCTCTTTTTTTTAGGAAAAAAATAAAACTCAAAATAAGCACTCTAAACGGCTTATATTGAACTTGAATGCTTTTTTTCCTCCCAACCTTTGACATGGCATATCTTGTACATTATAATTATCATCAGTGTTATATATGGTGCTTTTGGAGTTTTATTATGCTTTGTCCCTATTGTAAAGAAAACAATGACCGTGTGGTTAATTCTCGTGCAACTGTTAATGGAGCGGCCGTTAAACGCAGGCGGGAATGTTTGGCTTGTGGGCATCGTTATACAACGTATGAGCGTATCGAAGATTCGGCGATGCGTATAATAAAGAAGGACGGGAGCAGGGAAAATTTCTCACGTGCCAAGTTACTCGACGGGCTAAATCTTGCATGCCATAAACGGCCCGTATCCGCTGAACGGTTGGAAGTGATCGTTGATGAAATAGAGCAGGAGCTTACCAGATTTTATGAAAACGAGGTGCCTTCCAACGTTGTAGGGGAGATGGTTATGGAAAGACTGAAAGATATGGACCAGGTCGCTTACATTCGCTTTGCTTCAGTTTACCGGGAATTTAAAGATATTAGCGATTTTTTAGAGGAAGCGGGTACTATTTTGGGTGATGAAAAGCAAGAATAGGCGCTTAGATTCAGTACATCGACAGAAAATTGTCGATGATACGCAAAAAGAAGGTTCGCTCCTTATTTTGTATAAGTTTCATATTCGTATTTTGAAAGTTCTATAGGGTATTTATTATCAAACTGAGTTGGTTTTGAGGTTCAACGTATTCATTAATTTAGAGGAGGTGTGGTATTATGGCTATCGAGACAGGAGATATTCTGGAGCAATTCGCCGATGACCTGTTCGGTGAAGATGGTGAGAGAGGTGAGAGCACCCTCACCCATGTTAGGAAAAGAGACGGGCGCCTTGTCCCTTTCGACCGCGAGAAAATCGCTCATGCCATATTTAAGGCTGCAAGTGCCGTCGGGGGGGAAAATAAAGTCCTTGCGCAGGACCTGGCAGAAGTGGTTGCCATGTTCCTTGAGAAAAATTATGGTGATAAAGCCCCCGGGATTGAGGACATACAGGATACGGTTGAAAAGGTCCTTATCGAGATGGGACATGCCCGGACAGCTAAGGCGTATATCTTATACCGAGACAGGCGCACGCGTGTTCGTGAAGCGCTTCAGGTCAGAAAACCCGTGAAAAAACGCAATGATGCTACGGATATTTCTCTTTTAGTCGAAACGGAAAGTAATGACAAATACAATGATTGGGATCGCGACCGAATAGCCAGAGCGCTGGAAGTGGAAGCCGATATTGAGCAGGAGTTAGCAGCCGAGATTGCTTCTGCAGTTGAAAAAAAGGTGCTTGACAGCGGGTTGAAGCGTATTTCTACTTCTCTGATACGTGAACTGGTTGATAACGAACTTTTTGAGCGCGGATTGACGGCCCGATTGGAGAAACAGGCCGTTCTCGGTATGCCTAAATACGATCTTGACACGATTGTCAAGGCGAAAAGCAATGAAAATGCCAACATATCCCAGAATAACCCTGAAGCTATTAACCTTGCCGTAGCCGAACATACTTTAAAACAGTATGCGTTGAAGGAGGTTTTTTCACCTGATGTTTCGGAAGCGCATATGCTCGGTAAGGTGCATTTACATGATTTAGGTTATCCCACCCGACTCTATTGTTCAAGCCATTCCATCGAATATCTGAAAAAATACGGGCTGCAACTGGAGAATCTCGATTCCTCAAGCGCTCCGGCAAAACATGCCAGAACCCTTACCGGGCATCTGAACACATTCCTGGCTTCTATGCAGGCATATTATGCCGGCGCACTTGGAGTCGGGTATATCAATATCTTCTATGCCCCGTATCTCGAAGGTGCGAGTTATGAAGAACTCAAACAGGAAGCCCAGCATCTTATATTCAGTTCATCCCAGAATGCTTTCAGCCGCGGCGGACAGACCCTATTTTTGGATTTCAATATACATACCGGCATCCCGCGCTACCTCCAGGATGTGCCGGCTATTGGCCCCGGAGGCGAATATACCGGACGCAACTATGGAAGTTATGCGAAAACCGCCCAGCGATTCTGTAAAGCTATGTTGGATGTGTGGCGCGAAGGTGATCAATATGGGAATATTTTCGCTTTTCCCAAGTGCGATTTCCACATTAATGAAGATACTTTTACCGACCCCGCGCAGAAAGAGTTGTATGAATACGCATGCCTGATCGCCAGTGAAAATGGTATTCCCTATTTCATATTTGACAGGGATGAAGTAACTTTAAGCGCATGCTGCCGGCTGCGAACTGTCATACGCGACCAGTACATGATACAGCATCCGGAAAGTATGCGGTTTTGCGGATTCCAGAACGTTTCTATCAACCTTCCCCAATGTGCTTATCGAAGCAAGGGTGACTTCAAATCGCTTTACCGTGAGCTCGACGATGTGCTCGAAATTGCGGTAAAAGCGCATGTACAGAAAAAACAGTTCATCTCACATTTAATGAGCTCGCCTGAGATGCCGCTCTGGCAGGTTGGTAAAACAGCCTCTGACGGCAGGCCGTATGTTGATCTGGATGCCGCAACGTATATTATCGGGATCGTGAGCCTTAATGAATGCATGCAGTATATGACCGGGAAAGAACTGCATGAAAGTAAAGACTCCATCCGTAAAGGTTTACACCTCGTCAGATATATGCAGTACAGAGCTAAAGAGTTAGGCGAAAAGCATGGATTAAAAATTGCGCTCGAAGAATCTCCGGCTGAAAGTGCCGCCAGGAGACTCGCAAAAGTGGACCTGGAAAGGTTCCCCGAGCAGAGTCGTCAGGTTGTCAAAGGAAATATCGAGGCCGATCAGATGTACTATACCAATAGTATTCATATGCGTGCCGATGCTCCGATAGACCTTATTGACAGGATCAAAACCCAGGGGAAGTTTCACCGGGGAATTGAAAGCGGGGCTATTATCCATGCCTTTGTCGGTGAAGAGCGCCCGCCGGCCTCAAGTATCAGTAATCTTGTGGAAAAGACATTTCGACAAACTCAAACCGCCCAGCTGACGATAAGCCCCGAATTTACGATCTGTAATTCCTGTCATAAAAATACGCCCGGCTTGCAGGATACCTGCGGCTACTGCGGTGATAG
>PUNP01000351.1 GCA_003551785.1 Candidatus Brocadiaceae bacterium
CGTCCGATCATCTCGGGGATTATACCGAACTTAATAATGTCGTCATCATTGACAAGTTTAAGGGCTTCACCGAGGTTCTCCATATCAACAAAAGCCGCATCCGTAGTATCCTTTTTGTCTTTAGCATTAAATCCTATCTGTCGCTGATTGGTTCTTTTGCGAACGATTTCATCAATCCCGCTGAAAGACCCGCCGCATATAAAGAGGATATTTGAAGTATCAATGGATATATACTGCTCTTCGGGGTGTTTTCGTCCGGCGTGAGTAGGGACATTGGCCACCGTTCCTTCAAGCATTTTCAGCAATGCCTGCTGAACCCCCTCCCCGCTGACATCACGCGTTATACTCACATTCTGATTGGTTTTACCGACTTTATCAATTTCATCTATATAAATTATACCGCGTTGTGCGAGTTCGACGTCAAAATCCGCCGATTGTATCAGTTTCAACAGGACGTTTTCGACATCCTCGCCGACATAGCCGGCCTCAGTAAGCGTAGTAGCGTCGGCTATAGCAAAAGGCACCTCAAGACATCTTGCAAGGACCCTTGCCATAAGTGTTTTTCCGGAACCGGAAGGGCCGACCAGCAAGACATTGCTTTTTTCTATTTCGACATCATCACTCCCGGCGTTATTAATGCGCTGGTAATGGTTATGTACGGCTACGGATAGCGTCATTTTGGCTTTCTCCTGGCCGATTACATATTCATCCAGCATATTATCAATTTCTTCAGGTGACGGGATATAGCTCAACCCGGCAGGTTTACCCTCACCTGCAGCTTCTTGTTGTACGATAGAATGGCATAGTTCAACACATTCATCACAGATAAAGGTATCCTGGCTTCCGCGTATAAGCCTACGCACGTCGTTATAACTTTTGCTACAGAAAGAACACGACTCTTTATGTTCAACTTTTTTAGACATTTACACCTCCGATTTCGGGGTCAAATGTGTTTTTACTTTTCGGTCGGGGAATCGAGTATCTCATCAACGATCCCATATTCTTTAGCTTCATCCGCTGACATATAAAATTCACGGTCGGTATCTTCAGAAATAACCTCCATCGACCTGCCCGTATGCTTACATAAAATATCCTTAATCCAATCTTCAAGCTTTACCATTTCTTCCGCGTGGATACTGATATCTGCCGCCGTACCTTCCATACCGCCCCAGGGCTGATGGAGCATTACCCTGGAATGCGGTAACGCATATCTCTTACCTTCGGCACCGCCCGCAAGGATAACAGCCCCCATGCTGTAAGCCTGTCCCACAACATACGTTGAAACATCGGGCTGGATCAACTGCATAGTATCGTATATGGCCAACCCGCTCGTAACAGCCCCTCCGAGGGAGTGAATATAAAGGTCAATGTCCTGGTCTTTATTTTCATTCTGCAGATAGAGCATTTGGGCGATGACGGTATTGGCAACAGCATCATTAATTGCTGAACCTATGAAGATGATCCTATCTTCCAGCAGTCTTGAAAAAATGTCATATCCCCTCTCCCCATGGGCGGTTTTTTTTACGACCATAGGGATGATGCCGGAATTCATGATTTCACCATCTGTGTTGTTATTGTTAATAACCATTAATTAAATTACTTCCTCGACTGAAAACAGACTTTTATCTCCAGAGCGACAGCTCAATCACTCTTCGTTACTACTTTCCTTTTCTTCTTGCATCTTATTCCATTCTACTTCATTTATTTGTGCATTATCAAGCAACATGCTGACTGTTTTCTCTCTTTTGAGGTCTCTGCGCCAGGTATCGAACATATCGCGTTTTTCCAGCAGCCGTCGCGCCTTCTGTTCATCAAGTCCCCTGCTGGCTGCAAATGCCCTGATTTGCTCATCCAGCTCCGACTCGGTTACATAAATGCGTTCTTTATCCGCGATTTTCGAGATAACAAATTCGGCTTTGAGCGTATTAGCTGCACTTTCATCAAAAGACTCGTCTTCACCAACACTTTGACGTGCTTCATCGAGGTCAACCCCTTCCGAACGCCATAACCTGAGGGCCTCACGCTCTCGCATATCCTGTGCTGCATCCCGAATTAATGAATCGGGTAATTCGACGTCAATTGATTCGTTAAGTTTTTCAAGAACGGCCTGTCTCATGTGCTCATTTCGCTGCCGTTCAAGGTCTTGCTTAACTCTTGTCTCCACCATTTCCCTGATTTCATCAGCACTGTCAAGCCCCAGTTTTTCGGCCAAATCATCATCAATTTCAGGGATATTGAGCCTATAGGCCTCATTAATTGTCAGTTCCAATTTAACCTCCTCCGCTTCAGCAAGCTCACGCCACTTCTCGTCCTCCTGCTCATCTGCAACATGAGCATCGATTTCAACGGTATCACCCACTTTAGCTCCGACCACGGCGCCATTAAGTCCCTCCGCGACAAAAGGCCCTACAGCATCCTGCTCCGGTGAAAAACTGAACCCGTTTTCCGGCAATCCACCCTCTATTTCCGGCGAGACCAGTTTAGCCACAACTTCGACGGAATCCTTCCGGTCAATTTCCACGTCATCTCCCAATGCCTCCCATTCGGCATATCGCGAAGAAAATTGATTCATTGCCATTTCCATTAAGTCTTCAGGCACCTCATCTTTAGGAACTTCGATTTCCAACCCTTTGTAAACGCCTTCATCCAGATCGACAGACGGAATAACCTCGAACCGATATTCAAACTTTGCGGGCTGTCCGGGTTCCCAGTCATAATTTTCAAAATCAGGGGTATCCAGTTCATTGATCACCGTAATATCTTCCTCTTTGACAGCATCTTTATAAATATCTGCTGTGGCAAGATATAAAACTTGCTCTTTTATAGCATCGCCAAAGCGACGCTCAACCATGAACTCAGGTGCTTTACCGGGTCTGAAGCCGGGAACCTGGGCATTTTCTTTATATGTTCCAAGCTGTTCTTTATAGTCTTTTTCCAGTTCTTCACTATCAGGTTCTATAGTTAATTTTACCCGGCAAAGAGTTTCATACTCGATGCTGTAATTCATATTTTTCTCCACCTCTTCCCCACTATTTTCCGCCTTTAAAGCTTCACCTTCGGTGTTTTGAGTTTCTTCTACCATTTCTCGCTATCCTTAATTTGTGGAAATCTGACCAATACAGACCATATAAACTTCTAAACGACAAAAACAGCATTCAACACTTTACAACATTCCGATGCTCAAGTCAAGCTAAATGGGGAAAATTCCCATTAATCAACTCAAGAAAAAAGTATCCTACTATATAATTGCCGCTTTTAACGTTTTTTGCTATGATAAATGTTAGAATACAGCTTATTGGTAATCTGTGAGTCAAATCAAGTTGTTCACCACCCCGCTTTTTTTCCGAAAGCGAACGAACGAGATGGGTGATAAAAACCTAAGCTCTTTTTATATATACTTTTAAACAGGAGTTTGATAGAAATGATTCGCAATATTTCACATGGAAAATTTAAAATATTCAGAATATGCATTATAACTGTCGTTTTTATTGCCGTGCAAAACGTCCTCCCATCCTTTGCAAAACCCGTTTTCAATTTTGAGACGAATAAAGACGGGTGGCGCATTATGGAGGGCCAGGAAAATACCGTCAAAAAATTATTTGTGGATTCCACAACCTCAACTTACGGAAATAATTCTCTGACGGCCGATATTACTTTTCCCGGCGAGGCATCAATTTACACTTACATTACCCGAACCGACACTTCGATATATGAAAACCTGGAGATTGATATTCATCTACACCAGAATGCTCCGGAAGACACTCAGGCTGTTATTTTCCTTCAAGACGGCGAATGGCTCTGGTATGAAACACGTCCTTTCTCCCTGTCACCAGGGGAATGGCAGTCAATCAGCGTCAATCTTGCTCCCGAAAGCATGAGTCTGCGCGCTGTCGGACACTCGCAGCCATGGGGGCCTTACAGCAGAGCCAATATCAATACCATTGGCATCAAAGTCCAGTCAAACTCGGAATATGCAGGTCAATTTAATATAGACAATATTCGCTTTAACAGGGTAATGTTCCCACAACATCACATCAATAATACAACAGTTGAAAAAGGCGACAAAATCGAGTTGTCCTTCAACTTGCCCACTAACTACAGTAATCCGTTCGACCCCGACGAAATAGATGTGACGGGGATTTTCACATCTCCCCAGGGAGAAGTAATACGTATACCCGGCTTCTTCTATCAAAATTATCAGCGCCGACTCGTGAATGACGGTAATGACAGGCGAAAGGAGGCGCTTGATCCTATAGGACATCCTGAATGGCGGATACGATTTACTCCGATAGAAGCCGGATATTATTCATACAAAATAAGAGTGAACGATCACACCGGAGAAAGACAATCTCCGGAAAAAATTGTTAAAGTCCAGAAAGCAGACCCGCCCGGCTTTGTTCAATTGGATTCCGAGGGCGAAATGGGATTCATACTGGACAGCGGTGAATATTTTTTTCCTATCGGATTCAATTACCGCTCACCCTATGATACAAGATACGATGAAAACATTTTAGGTGAGCAACGAACAGAACCGACTGATGCATGTGCGGCTTCGAATGTCATGCTCGACGACGGGTCTGTCGGGTTTGAAGAAAACATCGCCGAAATGGCTGAATACGGGATGAATTTCATTGAAACCTGGCTGGCACCCTGGTGGATTGCACTTGAATGGAGTCCGCAGCGTATCGGTTTTAAGGGTGCCGGTTATTACAATCTGCGCAACGCCTGGCGTTTCGACCGCATCATGGATGCTGCCGCTGAACATGGGGTTTATGTGCAGTTAGTGATTATTAATCATGGACAGCTGTCAACATTTGTCGATGAGGAGTGGCAGGACCACCCATACAACGTCGATAACGGCGGTTTCCTGGACTCGCCGGAAGAAGTTTTTACCGATCCAAGAGCACGACGGCTGACTCGTAATAAGTTCAGATATATCGTTGCCCGGTGGGGATACAGCCCCTATATCCTCTCATGGGATATATTAAATGAAATCAATTTGGTCGGTGACAGTAATAGGTTTTGGCGCTCTGAGGAAATAGTCGAATGGGCCGATGAAATGGCAAGCTACCTCAAAGAAATCGACCCCTGGCAGCACCTGGTTACCGCTCACTTCACCGGGAATTTTGACAGTGATATCTTTCGAGTGGAAGAACTCGATTATACCGCTAATAATGCATACTATAATGTCAATAATACCGACCTCGTCACACGCATGACACGGGCTTATAACTTCCATACTCGTTTCGAGAAACCCTTCCTCTTTGCGGAATTCGGTGGAACCTCAGGCGGCGGTTCCATCATCAACCTTAAACGTGACTTGCAGGTGGGGCTTTGGGCAGGTTATACTATGCCGCTGGCTGCATCGCCGCTTTTCTGGTGGCACCAATTGATAAGAGACCAGGATTGGTACTATATGTATCAATCTCTTGCTGATTTCGAAAATATTGTCGGAGAAAAAAGACGGTTCATGACCCGTTTTAACAGTTGGCAAATCTCTATGCCCGAGATTAATGACACCGGGGACGAAGATAATGAGCCTGAAACTCTAAAGCCAAAGGGACTGATGATGCATTGCGATAAGAATGCCGCATACATCGGCTGGTTTTATAACCCACAATACGTTAAAAACCTTGATAACATTGAGTTGGAATCGATAAGAGACGCTTCTCTTACAATCAAAGATATGGCACAAGGCACCTATCGTCTCGTTTTGTGGGATACGAAAAAAGGGAAAGCTATTTTAGATGAAAAAAATCATATTGAATCTCAAATTGATATCGAATTGCCTGATTTTGAAGAAGATATCGCCATTTTCCTATCTCTTGAAGAACAGGCAGAATAATAAATAATCAACTGTTAAATAGGACACAACAAAATGATTGAAAAGGAAACAGATAAAGATGATGTAATAATTTTTGATACAACACTCCGCGACGGCGAACAGGCACCGGGCTGTTCTATGACAATAGACGAAAAAATCCATGTCGCCCGCCAACTCCAGCGACTTGGTGTTGACGCAGTTGAGGCGGGTTTCCCGGCCGCTTCAACCGGAGACTTCGATAGCGTTAAAGAAGTAGCCGGTGCCGTCGATGACCTGATAGTCGCCGGACTGGCAAGGTGCGTCTCCAGTGACATAGAGAGAGCCGCACAAG
>PUNP01000093.1 GCA_003551785.1 Candidatus Brocadiaceae bacterium
ACCTGTACGGACTCTCGCGCGACGAATTTGCCTATATCCTCGATACGTTCCCGGTGCTTAAAAAGAAAGAAGAAAAAGCGTTCGGCGAGTTTATGTCCAAACGCAAGTGCCTGGAAGAATATGGTAGAACCGCCGGAATGATGAATTATGAAGGATGAAAGATGAATCTTCGGAATGATGATGAATGAATAGGAGAGATGAGAATGGATCGCGAGAAGATACTCAGAGAAACGGCGCGGAAATGTGCCGCAGTGCTGAAAGATAAATACCATGTGAAACGCGTATATCTGATCGGTTCTCTGGTCTGGGGAAGCGTTCATGAGAAATCGGATATCGACCTCGTTGTTGACGGTCTTGAGCCCGAAATGTATATGAAGGCGCTGACCGAACTGTGGGATATGCTGCCGCCGGACATGGAATTGAACCTGATCCCTTACGAAGATGCTTTCCAGAGCCTGAAGGAAAAGACATCAGAATCTGGAGAATTGGTGTATGGATAAAAACAAAATAAAGCAACTGATCAAGCCCGAACTCGACAGCCTTGCCCGCCTGGTGGATGAGATGGATCATATTATTGCAAATTCCGGCAGCGAACCGGATTTTATCGAAACGAGAGCGGCGGGAAGCGTTATGCACGATTTTTATTGCGGCTCGGAAAAAATATTCAAGAGAATTGCAGTTCATGTCGATGGACGTTTGCCTGAGGGGGATGACTGGCATAAAGACTTGTTAATGCAGATGACAAAGCCTATAGGTAACGTGCGTCCTCGGGTTATTGATGATGAACTGTGTGGCAGGCTCAAAGAGCTCCTCAGGTTTCGTCATTTATTCCGCAACATATATGGGTTTGAACTCACTTGGCACCGTTTCAGCCCGATCGCGCTGTCCCTCAGGTTTCTGTATGAAGAATTACAAGTGGATATCGAAGCTTTCCTGAATAACTTAGAATAAACTTTATTGATATATTCTCAACTTTTATCACAAATACCGGTACGAAAAAATGTCTAAAATATCTGAAATAGTAAAATTAAAAGGCGGCTGCTATGTGGATTTCGTCGAGTTGAAGGAGGCTTTCGAGGAGCAGCAGCAAAACGCCGACCGCATGGCCATGTACCGACCGACAAAAGCCCACAGGGAGGCTTTTGAGCGTATTTGCCAGGGGGTATCCAATCCCAATGATAAGAAATTTTACCTGCTCAGCGGCTCATACGGGACGGGTAAATCGCACCTGTGCCTCATGACCGCTAATTTCCTGAGTAAATCGAGCGGAGACCCGGAAATTTCTGAATTCTACGAAAATTATGCTAAGCTCGATCCGGAAAAGGCAAAATTATTGAAAAATGTCCGCAGAGACGGACAGTATCTGGTCGCTATCTGTGACTATGACTCAGGGCGTTCTTTTGAGGACGAAGTGCTGAAGGCGGTTGCTGAAGCGTGCGAAGCCAGAGGTCTGGATATCGGGGTGCAGACACAATACGATGAGGGCGCACGACAGCTTGAATATTGGAAGGAGGCTGGCGACAGCGGGGGCATACGCAATTTTTATGAAGATTTCGGTGCTACACTCGAATCAGAACACCCGGGGTATTCGGTAGAAACACTTCTTGAAGACCTTGCTCAATACGATTCCGATGCCCTGGTGAAGTTCCGGGATATATTCAGAAAGATCATGGGCGGTATTGAGTTTCAGGCGCAGTCGGGGAATCTTGTGCCTATTATCAAGAATTTGATCAAAAGTGATGCGTTCAAGGAGCGATTTAAGGGACTCGCCATTTTTTATGATGAGTTCGGTTTCACGCTCGAAGACGCCAATTACTCGAAAGGCGTCTTGCAGGGGTTTATGGAGAAAATATGCCAGAACGAACCGAACGTGCTTTTTGTCGGATGCATCCATAAGAATTTCAAAGACTATGCCGATAGGTTGAGTAAAGACGATGCTGCGGTCATGAGCGCAAGGGTAACTCAGGTTGATTTGCGAAATGATGGCATTGAAGAAATTATCGGCGCTCTGGTGGAAACCGATAAACAGAACAAGGTATGGAAGGAGGAGGTTGAGCCGAGGACGGGTATTTTTGACCGTCTGCTCCCGACATGCGAGTCGCTTAACCTGTTCCCTTGGATAAAAAATGTCAACAGGGTTCGGGCAAAGGTTCTGGAGGATATATACGGGATGCATCCGGCGGCGCTTTCGTGCCTACTGACTTTATCGTCTGAAATAGGGTCTGATGCGCGCAGCACTTTTTCCTTCTTCACAGGGGCAGGCGCAGAAGAGGATGTAGGGGGCTACAAAGCCTTTATCGAAAATGAAGATGTCTTGCTACCGAACGATAAAATCAATCTCTATACCGTTGATCGTCTGGTCAACTTTTTCAAAAACGAGCTGTCGCCAAAAAACTCGGAACTGAGGGACCGACAGCGAAAATTCGTTAATGGGTGTTCAGTCGCTCTGGACCAGTTACGGAAAACTTCCCGGCAGAAACAACTCGGGTTTTTTGAAGATAAGCGCAAGCGGATACTGAGCGCGATACTCATCTATCAGCTTTGTGGGATACCCACCACTCTCGAAAATATTCAGTTCGGGCTGTATTGTCTGGATAAATCGGAACAGAAGGGGATTAGAGATGCATTAAAGGAACTCAGTAAAAACGGCGTTGTCTACCTTCGCAAGCAGTCCAATACTTACGAGCTTCCGGAAGGTGGGGGTGAGGATCCTTACGATTATATCGACAGATACCTTGGAAATACAGAATTGCACCCGGACGACCTGGTTGCCGCCTTCCTGAAGGAAGGGGCGGGAAAAGACCTGCCGGACTATGTTGAGGCGAAGCAATACAACCTTCCGTTTAACGAGGACAAGCGCTTTAAACCCTACTTTTTCAGAGCAAGGGATATAGGCGATCATTTGCTGGAAGAAATACGGAATAAACATGAGTCGAATGCTAATAATCCGACTAAAAGTTATGAGGGCTCGCTCATTTATGTGTTATGCGAAGAAGATAGCGATATAACGGTGGCGCGAAAGGCTGTCGGGGATATCAAGGACAACAATATCGCTCTGGCTATACCACACAAACCGCAGCTTTTCACTGAGACGCTTCTAAGAGTTAAGGCCTGCCGTTATTACCTGCCTCCCAATGAGCCTGAAAAAATAAGCGCCCAGACAGAATCTCGTTTTCGTGACATACTGGAGAATGCCGATGATGGTTATCTTACCCGGTTAAAGAGGACGTACGAGGAAATTATTGAAGGCGGCAATGCATGCTGGTACTGGCGCGGTGGGAAAGTGCTCGTTGACAGGCCGAAGCAAAGCCATAAACCGGCTGATATGATATGCGATGAGTTATACCGCAGAAGGTGCCAGATAAAGCATACGGAACTGAATCTTGTTCACGACGATAAATGGGCTAAAGGGAAAAACACATCGTTAAAACAGGCGGTCGGAGTTCTGCTGGATGCCGATAGGGTTATGATCGACAACGGAAATCCGGACAGTCATGGTGAAAAACGCTACCTGGAGAACGTTCTGCTAAGGGGTGCGGGAGCGCTGAGGAAAATTGATTCAGATGGGCCGGTCGCTTATTTCAGGTGCGAGACAGATTCGGGTAAGATTCATGATGATTACCCTGTATTGAAAGAACTCAACAAGCGGCTCAACAAGCTGGAAGAAAATGAGGCGTTCGACCTTGGCACGTTCCTGGCAGAGGCGAAAGGGTCGCCCTTTGGAGCTGGGGGTAATTCGCTGGTTCTGGCATTGGCGCATATTGTTCGCGGGTATGATGAGCGATTGATAGTTTACAAAGACTCCACCAGGATGGTCGAGCAGTCCCTGACGAGCTATGATGATATAGCAGAATTAGTTGCTGAACCTGCACCGACAACCGTATTGGGGATCAGGGATATCTCAGACGAGCAGTATCAACTTTTGGATGCGATTGCCGAGTCTGTCGGAGCACCACCTTTGCGGCATGGCGAGGATCGGTCCTTAAATGAGACCTTTGAGGCGCTGAGAACGTGGTGGGAAAAACTCCCGCAGGTATCGAAAGTGTTAGGTATTTACAACGAGAGCGCAAAACGACGGATGGACGTTTTGAAAGATTTGATGAACAACATGGCTGTTGGTACAGACCGATTTGATTTCTTACTGAATCAGTTTCCGGCAGTTTATAACTTGAATAAATCCGGTGAAAAACTATTAGAGAACGATGTACAAGTCATTGCACAAAAATTTGCAGAAGACGTCAACCTTTTCAATTCAGGTTTGCAGATAGCACGAGATATGCTGGCGGAATCCCTGTGCGGGGTTTACGGTGTCGATGGTGGCGACATGGTTGAGTGCGAAAAAGTGATAAGGGAATGGTTTGAAGGGCTCTCTCCGGGCCAGCGCAGCATACAGAGATGCGACAATGAGGAGGCGAAACAATTCATAAAACATCTCAACGATCCAGCCGCTGGAACAAGTGAAATAATTACCAAGCGACTTGCAAAAGACTACGGTTTCGGGCCACTTTCGCAGTGGACTTCGCTCCATATAAAAGATTACACGGCTAAGATAAAACATGCAAAACAGGAGATTGATAAAGCGAAGCCTATTGTTAAAAAACCCGATATAAATCAGCGGGTTTATGAGATTCAGGGAAGCAAGATACCGGTAGCTGTCCCCGAAGGTGCATGCCGTCTTATTTATACTCTTGATGAGACCGATCCAAAAGATTCTGAAACGGCATGTTCTGTTGATTCATCGATTGAACTTTCCCATTTGATAGAAGACCGGCCAGTGGTGAAGATAAAAATGCGTGCGGTGGATGAAGGCGGTCATTACAGCGATATCGTTCAGACCGAACTTGTTGATAAGAGTCGAAAATACGAATTACAGGAAATAAGTGATTTATTTGGTTTAAAGGAAGCTAAATTCAATTGTCCCGAAGACACGGAGGGGTTTATGTCGGTTTTGGAATCTATACTTGAGTATGGATTAGAAAATCAGTTTATTGATAGAGACGCTTTCGTTAAGATAATGGATTTTCTTTCTGCGATTATAGGCGAGAAAAAGGATGGGCACTGAAAACGACATAGCGATTAACTGCATAGGTGGATTATCAATAACCCTGCCTGAATCGGCGATTCTCGTTGAGAACGATGTTGATTACGTGATGGCATGCTGTGAATTACGGTCATCGTACGTATCGGGGAAAGGTGTGTCGATTTGGGTTCGTTCGACGAACCATTATACGTGGTTGAAGAATTATATCGATAAAACAGGGATTCCAGCGGTGTTGAGAGAGCAAACTGCCCGTACCTTGTTGGAACAAAAATGGAATGTGCGTCTGCCCGAGTGGGTTTCTGAATCTGATATAAATGAACAAGGATTATTAGATTCAGATATAGACACGCAAAAGACGGACATGAGCTTTATTGATGTATTGCTTTCCAATACTCTTGGGGCGGCTTTTCGTTCTCCGGTTCTTGACCGAAGCAATCTCGCTGAAGT
This sequence comes from Candidatus Brocadiaceae bacterium, assembly GCA_003551785.1. The sequence goes on from PUNP01000093.1 coordinate 5,489, forward strand.
CGTCAATGTATTGGTTGAACCTGATGTGAAAACAAAGTTTAAAAAAAATCCGGTTCTGAGACGCTGCTTGGAGGAGAAATGTGCTCTCTGGATTGAAAGCAGCGAAGAGGACTGGGCGAAGGCTATCTGTGATGAATTACATGACAGTCCTGAAAGGGTATGGCAGTGGTTGAGCATAAAGGTGGGGCTGCATAGCTATCCCGATAAATTACTCGAATATGTGCTGTCGCCAAAGCAAGTGGAAATAGTACAGAGCATACCATTTGAAGCGATATCGGATATTCATCTGGAAGAAACGGCTCGTGACCGGATAGTTACCCAGATAAAGCATTTTTTCATGAGCCTGGGAAAGGTGGCGTCCAGTGAAGAGTTTCAAAAAATGCTGAGCTGCGTTTCAGGAAAGTTTATTGATGAGTTTCGGCATGTCAGGAAAATACTCGATAATGCTCAATTCTCGCCTCAGAAAATAGATATAGAAGATGTACGCCAAAAGTTTTCCAATTGTCCGGGAGTCAGTTCTTACGAGCTCAATTCGCTCTTTGATTATGTTAATCCGGATCGACCAGCGCTGTCAGAACCGGGAGACATCAGGGGGCGGGAAAAATGGGTGAGGTGGACAACTGAAGAATACATTCCGTACAGGGATTGGCAGG
>PUNP01000680.1 GCA_003551785.1 Candidatus Brocadiaceae bacterium
CATTTGCCGCAGATGCACCACTGAAAACGCGTGAAATATGCAGGTTAATGGATGATTTATGCTATGATAGCCGAATTTGATCATCCATTCAAGTGAATATTTTAAAAAAAATAACCGACTTTGATGATCACCATAAGTTCTATAAGGACTGAGAGCTATTTTCCTATCCGGCCTTTATCGCAATTGTATAGGCCCCCTCGGAATCAGGGGAGAGAACGTGCATAACTATACGTGTGAGTTTTGTCCCCCAAACGCTGCACAGCCGCTTGTCCTTCAAGCAGATATCCTCCAGGTTAATGTCAAACAGACCGGGCGAAAAGTGGACTGAGCCGCACGCAGTGGAACGGCATTCCGGGAGGTCACGCTTCAAAAGTACGAGTCCCCGTCCCGGTTCTTCCTCAACACCGCAAGGGGTAAGAAGCGTCAAAAACAAACTGCCGGGTTTTGAGTATAATTTCCACTCATCGGTCAGTTCAATGCCCTGGGTTCTATCAAACATAACCGTGCGCCGCAGGCATTGAATTCCGGCCTTTTCAGGATAGGCTCCGGCTATATCAAGCGAAAACCGCACGCCGCTGTCATTGATGTCACACGAAATATCGCGTGCCTTGAACTCCAATCCCGGTGCTTGAGTGAAACCGTTGACAGTCGGAAGGTTGTGATAGCATGACTGCATCGTCCAGATGTCATATCGGTTTTCACTAAATGTTTTACGCGTGTATGTCTCCACCCCTGCATCCACCAGAAGCGGGCGCCCTTCGGAGAATACCACGAACTGGCCGATATCGTTGTGGTTGTGGCTTTCACCGTTATGTCCCCCTTTCGCTGCATAAAAAACACCTTTTGTAACGCCCTTAGCACTCCTGGAAGCGACAACCTGGGTCTGCGGAAGCCAGGTATCTCGCGGAAGTGGCTGGAGCGATTCGGCCCGCAGCAAATTCCCAACCGAGCAAAGGGAACGAAGCCGGCGCATGAGAGAACCTTGTGGGCTTTTTTTGCCGATCATGGATACACGTGCAAGATATGCCCCGAAGGCACACATATCAGGATCGCCAATGCGACGGCCGTACTCATAAACAAGCGCAGGATCGGGACGACAGAGCGCCGAGGCATCGGCAAAGTTCACAACCCAGCTTTTGCCTACATGCATTCGGTATATATAACGCCCCATCTCGCCGACAAGCGGTTCATCAAAAGCGTCAAGCCCGCCCCCCGAGGCCGAATGAAGCAGTTCAAGACAATCGAACAGTGAACCGGCGGCTCTTCCCCAATAATTCGGTCCCTCGTCGCACCCGCCGTCCTCGGAATATCCCTTGATAAAATTATCCATGCTTTGGATAATTTTACCCACATGTGCGGCCCTGATTGCCGGTTCTTTTTCCACGAGCAGCGCACAAGTCAGCCAGTTGGAATTGATCCAGGGATTCCAGTTATTGACACCTTTTTTCCCCTTCCGCGAGCGGAAACCCATCCACCAGAAATCGTCTCGTTCAAGACACGGGAAGAGAATGCGGTTCCTGATCTCGCTACATATACGTGGATAAACGAGGGGCGATACCCGGTCAAGCACCGGCCCAACCAGATACAGGCACCAGGCAAGTTGAGCACCGGTCTCGGCGGCAAAGAGATCAACGACAGGCTCGGATATGTCGGGAAGTCCCGAACCGGACTTCTGTACACCCAGGTGGGCCGGGTAACACCACGAGGATTCCTCACAGATGCTCCATATAGCATTGACTATAGGGTCGAGATAAGCATCATCGCTTTTTGCACAGTAACCCAGTATGAGGTCCGAAAGTATGTTCCGTCTCAGGTTATACGGTCTTTGGAAGTTCGAGCGATTGCCTGTCCGTGAGTAATCAAGATAAAGATTGGCGGGAAGTGCCGGCCATTGCTCGGATATAGCCTGGTCGCCCGCGCGTATAAGCGCCATGCGGGTTGGTTCATGGAGTTCATCCCAGAAAGAACGATCTCCGGCCACGGGATAGGGCCGCCACTGGGAGTAAGGAAGCAGTATGTTCGCCAGGGGATAATCTGAAAAAATGTGTTTCAGCATGTTTTTTTATGATATTTTTGGTGAAGGGATTCAAGAAATCCGTCCGGAATCCGTGCCTTATAAACATGGCTGAGCCCGAAAGGATCAGCGTTGTATATGACATGGCTGTTGTCGGCGGTGAAATAGGCATGAACATGTCCACAGGCGGGCCCGCCGCCACCGCTGCCGCAGTCCCGAACAAGAGTGGCACACCGCCCGCTCTCAAAGGCTCCCACCACAATTGCAGTAGGACCTGATGAGCCTTCGGGAGGCGATTCTGCAACAAAATAACGCCCGCACCGGGACGTGGAAGCGTGGTTGAAAAAATGTTCCGGAGCGGGAAAAACCTTAAACTCCTCACCGGGAGCTGCGTAAATCATATTGCCCTCCCTGTGACGCTGATCATGAACCGGCGTCGTATCAGCGGGGGAAATGTTACCGGACCGGGGCGGTCTGTGGACGGGGGTGGCAACCCATCCGGTTGTTCCGACCCAGGTGGCATGCCCCGTACTGGGGGCAGTGTAAGGCTCGCCGAGCTCCAGTGAACGTTCATTGCCGCCATCCAGGTCGATCAGGAAGTGAGTGGCGCCGGAACGCTTACCCGATGTCGGATTGCGCTGTACCAACACTTCGTTCTCGCGGGCGTGATGAATCTGTACATGGCTGAGCCTGTCAGCCGTGCAGTAGATAACATCACAGGCACCGGAATGCATATCGACCCTGACGAGTTCGTTCTCCGAATCCCTGTTCCTGCGCACGACAGCGAGATAACGGGAATTCGGGCAGGCCGACCAGAGGTGGACTGCAGGCCCCAGGGGCCAATGTGTTATCATAATTTCCTTTTCAAGAGTGGCTAAATCCACGCGAATAAGCTCACCATTTCTGCGCAGGTAATACAGTTGACCGCTCCAGGAGCTGGTAGCTATCCAACTGTTGGCTATATCGGAATCGATGGAGGCGATGCGCAGCCTGTCGATATCCGCCACACACAGTTCGGTCGGGGGATGCCGCGGGTCGGCGTGATGAGCACGAAGATAAGCGATCCTCCGGCCATCCGGCGTTGTATAAGGCTGTTCGAAATAAATGTTGATATTATGCATGGCACTGGCGGTGAGGCGGCAGATCGGCGCACCGCTGTGGGGGTCGGGCGGCAGGTCACATGCTTCAGCTTTCCATTGTATGGCCATAATTGAACGAACTCCCATAGAATAGACGTTAATATTCATCCCTTACGTTACTCATATGCAACACACGTCGTACAATTCTACATTGTAAGCCTCAGTGAACCAGGTCTTTTTTTTATGTATGAACGCTGAAACCGCCGTTTGCCGTTGTCGGCAACGCTGGCGTCCCCGCTCGCATGCTATCAGTACGGACGAGACGTCTGGTTCCAAGGTGAGACATGGTTCACTGAGAACTTACTCAAATTTACCAGTTTACCTCCCAAAATACAAACGAATAGGGCAAAAACATTACAGCGCAAATACCTCAACCACAATTGAAGTATTTATCGTACGCTATCTTAGGGACCAGATGCATCCTCGAAAATAACCAGATGGGATATTTGAGCACACGCATAAAGTCGTAGCTTGTCGGGTAGTCCCTGAATGTTTTGGGCGGCAGTTTCATTATCTGCTTGAATTCATCGTGGGTCATACCCAGCCTTTTTATGCAAAGATCGATGATCCGGGGGTCCTCGATATGATATGTTGAGTGGGCCCTCTTCAACCCCTCTTTCCTACTCATCTGGCCCGAACGGACAAGGGCTGAATCGCTGTTCATATTTAAATCGATATTGAATTTCAGCCGGTGAACATACTTTATCAGACTGTGATAGAGATCATCGAAATAATGTGCGCCGGGATAGACCCACCCCAGTTCATCGCGAATAACCTGCTCAGCATCTTCCCGGACATAATCGGTGTAGTACAGAGGGGTAATTGTTCGTATACCCTGACAAATTGTATAATACGCCAGTTCTCTCATTCCGAGATTGAATCCCGGATCACAGGGACGCCAGGGCCGCAGAGATACCTTCCCGAGCGATCTCTGCACATTTCTGAGATAATCACCGTCGAAAAAGGACCACGACAGAGGCTTTATGCCCTCGGTTCGAAACGATTGGCCTATTATTATATACTTTACTCCCTCCTGGAGAGCCATCTGGTAAAGTGACGACGCTATCCCGATATCGGTTCCGAGGTTGAGGTCGGGAACAGACGCCTTAAGAAAAGTGATTTTAAGGTCTTTGGCCTCCCTCCAATCGGAAGTGACGGTCCGAAGATCGACCCCGAGCTCATCGACCGCTCTGACCATATTTTCCCCCGCAACGGGATTGTCAAAGCCATCGTTGAAATGCACAGCCAGCGGACGCAGCCCCCATTCTTTAACGCATTTCCACAAGAGATGGGTGCTGTCTCTACCTCCGCTGATCCCGACAACGCAGTCGTAACGCCGTTTTTCTGAAGACTTTCTGATACGGCTGAATTTTTTTTTCAGTATTCTGCGTCCCTTTTCACCTGACGGAAACATTTTAAGCAGTTTATCGTGCAGGCGGCAGAAATTACACACCCCTTTATCATCGAAAGATATGCCGGGAACGGTGGAGTCCTGCACGCATCGGCAGCAGACACGATACTCGATATCAAGGGTACGGCCATTAACAACGACACTCATAACGTGCTCCTCTCAAAATCATAACCTTTTCGACGCACCATATCACCGATCTGTGTCCCCCTGGCGGTTTTTTCAGGTATGTCCAGCTCACAGGAGATCAATTCACCGGCAAACTCATTGAATCGCCCCTTTGCTATAATCCCTCCCGGACCGACTGCCAAAGAACAACCAACCATTTTCCTCCCCTCATACGGCCCACCGACGATATACCCTACGCTTGTAGTGCTAACAATAATAACATCATAATAATATGCAATATGACGTAACGGTCTGGTCCATTTATCACCATAGGGATTGCAGGACTCATCAATATTGTAATCAACCGTCCAGCTCGAGGGAGAAAGTATCAGTTGAGCACCCATACAGGCCAGGGTTTGGCCGATATGAAGGGATTCAATGTAGTTGTCAGCACAGATATTTAGTCCAATTCGGCCCAGCCCGGTGTCAACGACGCCGAGGGATGATCCTACTTCATAATAAGGGAACTCCACTTCAAGCAAGTTGATCTTACTGTATTTCAACACGATTTCTCCGCCCGGATCGATAAGTATAGCCGTATTGAAATGGCGCTGATCGCGTTTCTCCGAGAGACCCGCACCTATAAACAGTCCGTATTGACGTGCAAGGTCGCACAGCAGATCGCTGTAAACACCCGGTATTTCCCGGGCTTTGCTAAGAGAAGAAGGGTGGGTCCAGGCGAAATCGATAGTCTCCGGAAGCAAAACCAGATCACACCCATCTTCATACGCCTCCTGAATCAACTGTCCCGCCCTTTCCAGGTTTCTGTCGGGTTCTCCACCTTCTACCAGCAGTTGCCCCATGCCGAGCTTCATTGTCGATTTAGAACTCATTACCGCTCCAAAAGAGATTAGAAACATTTTTTACAGATATCTTCTGCCGCCCGTCCCTTGCGAAGAGCTTTTCTCGTGGACTCAAACCGTTTGCTTTTCCATATATCCATCAGTTTATCATCCCGTATGTTTCCGAAGGTATAATCGGAAAAAAAATCGTCGAAACATAAAATAACATTACCTTCTGAATCAATAGTAAGCTGAACAGAAGGTAAGATACAGCTTGTTTTCACTTCCTTCTTTCTCACGGGCACAGCGCCGCCGCGGGTTGAAAGTATGAATCTTTCCATATTTTTTTTTATAATGACGTTATTTCCGCCGGTTATTTCCATTATACGCCGGTAGTTTTTCCCGTCCGCATCGTTATGGAGGGATACGATAAGCAGCACGGAGTATTTTTGGAGTGTCTGAAACGTCAGTTCATCGAGCAGGTCTCCGTTTGTATAAACTATGATCTTTGCTTTTTTGAGTTTGCTGCGGGCATATCGCACATGCTCGAGAAAATCATCGTGCATCAGGGGTTCATAATAACCGGTAAAACAGACCTTACCCGAATAATCAAGCTCCTGCAACTGGTC
>PUNP01000580.1 GCA_003551785.1 Candidatus Brocadiaceae bacterium
ACTGGTCATCACGAACGTTACGGCGGCGCCGAGACCAACCGCCGTGTCGATCTGGCGAGAACAGGCCAGAAATGAACACATGCCGAGGAAATTTGAAAGCAAGATGTTGTTTGTGAATATGGCGGCAAACAGAATTATAAATGCTGACGTTCCTTCCATTTTTTATTCTCCTCCCGCTGCTTCAGGACCACGGGCAAAATTATACGCTGCGATCAAAAAACCCAACACCAAAAAAGCACCGGGCGCGAGGATCATCAGTTGGTTGGGACGATACCATTGCTGCGGCAGCACGACGCGGCCGAAAAGTTCGCCCGCACCGAGCAGCTCGCGCGACAGTCCGACGATCGCCAGCACCGCAGCATAACCCAATCCGTTACCTATACCGTCCACGACAGCCAGCACCGGCTTGTTCTGCAATGCGAACGCCTCGGCTCTGCCCAGAACGATGCAGTTGGTTATGATAAGAGCCACGTAAGGCCCCAGACGCGCCGACATGTCCCAGTAAAACGCCCGCAGGAACCGGTCAACCAGTATCACCATCGTTGCAATGATTGCCATCTCCACTATCAGGCGGATGCGGCCGGGTGTAATCTCCCGCAGCAACGATACCGCCAAATTGGATGCAGCCAGGACAAATATCAGGGCGACTCCCATCACCAGCGAGTTGCTGAGCCGGCCGGTTACCGCAAGTGCTGAGCATATACCGAGCATCTGAATAGCTACGGGGTTCTCTCCCCAAATCCCTCCGGACATGGTTTCCTTCCCCCGCCCACCAAGCAGGCCTTTGGTTCCACCACAACACATGGTCGTGCTATCTGCCATCATTACTTACCTCCTCAACAATACGTCTGATCGTTGCATTAATCATTTCTTCCAATCTGTTGCAAGTCATCGTGGCGCCGGTTATGGCATCAACCTCATGGGACTCCTCGGCGTCGCGGTCACCAATTATTCTCAACCCGGGCCTGCCTTCGCCGTCAGTGATCGACCTGCCGCGGAACTGGTACTGAAACCGCTCCGACGCTATTTCACCGCCCAGACCGGGGGTCTCTTCCTGTCGGTAAATAGTTATAGCGCGTATTGTATCCCAATCCGGCTCCAGAGCGAGAAAGCCCTCGATCGGCCCCCACAATCCGCTTCCTGAGAACTGAACGGCCGCCGGTGCATCTTCCGGAGCGAGGCCCTTGCTTGAATAAAATTCCAGCCCGGCGAGTTCTTCAGAACGCACCTTCTTCTGAAATATATCCAGAAGCTCTTCAGCGCCGGCATCGGTGTCGAATTCGATGCTCAGTACGTCCATAATATGGCGAACTTTTTCCGCTTCTTCGTTCGCCCGGATATAGCCGTCGGTGAATCTGCCCCAGGCTGTTAGTACCAGAGCGCACAACAGTCCCACGGCGCCCGCATATATCAGTGAGTATGAATTGCCTTTTTTCATCGATTACTCCTCAACCGCAGTTTCCCAATTTTTTAGTTTGATCTTGATAAGTCTTTTTTGCCGCAGTCTTAACGCGACTTCATCCATTACGGGAGCGGCGATATTACCCAGCAGGATAGCGAACATCACTCCCTCCATCCAGCCGGTGAGGTTCCTTATCAGCAGTGTAGAAATGCCGATCAGTATGCCGTACGCCCACTTTCCACCGTCGGAGACGGGGCTGGTAACCGGGTCGGTGGCCATGAAAAAAGTGCCGAAAAACAATCCCCCCGCCAACAGGTGCCACCCAATCGGGCCAAAATCCGCCGGAGTGAGATGATTGATGAATAATCCCAGTAATGTGAAAGACCCCAATGTCGCCGCTACCGTACGCCAGTTGGCGATGCGTGTCGCTATAAGAAAAATCCCACCGGCTGCGATCAGAAGCGCCGATGTTTCACCGACACTGCCGCTGACGTTGCCCCACATCAGTGCCCCGGTATCGGCGAAAATCGCTTCCCGGGCCTCGCTCAGCGGAGTGGCGACTGTTTCGGCGTCCACTGCACCGGCAAACTGAATCAGCCGACCGACCGGCCCCGTTCCCGGCTCCATCCAGTAGTCTCTGGCCATCGCGGCGGGATAGCCGAGGAACAGAAAAGCCCTTCCGAGCAGCGCCGGGTTGAACAGATTCCTGCCCGTACCGCCGAACAGTTCTTTCCCCACAATGACTCCGAATGCTACGCCGACAGCAACCATCCACAGCGGCAGACCGGGCGGGAGAATGAGCGGAAAAATAAGTCCGGTCACGAGAAAACCTTCTGTTATCTCTTCCTTCCGGATAATAGCGAAAGCGGCCTCGATGCTGCCGCCCACAGCATAAGAGACCGCGATCATCGCCAGCACCCGCAATCCGAAAAAATAGATGCCGGCAAGGGCGGCGGGGGCGATGGCTATAATAGCCATGCCCATGAACCTTTTAATGTCAAGCGGGTCGCGCAGATGCGGTGCGCCCTCGGTAGGCTCGTTGTGAAAGAAGAAAAAATTCTCCGCAGCATCAAAGACGCAGCGCAACGGCTTCATTTTGCCGCCTTCGTCGAAAAGCGGACGCAAAATGTCGAAAATTTTCATGACAGGCTTCATTTACTCCTCCGCTGCATTGTTATCAGTTTGTTCTAGTTCGGACTGCAATTCCTGAAGTCGGCGCCGAGCTTCCACAATCTCCGTCCGCAGGTCAATCTTGGAAGGGCATACATAAGTGCACAGACCGCACTCGATACATAGTTCCGTGCCGGAGCGTTCGATATCTTCGAGTGCGTCGCGGTACAGGTCCTTGTGTATCTGGTGCGGCAGTATCGGTACGGGACAGACGCGTTCGCAGTACTGGCACGCAATGCATGGCCTTTTTTCACCATTGAGGGCGGTTTCCAATTTATTTGATGTTGATGGTATCAGATTGCCGAGAAACGCCTTGCTGTAGGATTTTTTCTTCGCTCCCGGTCGCATCCACCCCAGGAAAGTGGGTTCCCCGGGTTCCTCCAGTATAGTGAGGCCGCGACATTCGCTATCGAGTCCCTGCTGCGTGCCGCTGAGTGTTTCTCCGCAGAAAACGCCGCCGTTGACCACACGTGGATGCTCGCTGGATACCTCTCCCTCCAGCAGAGACTCGAGCGGATAACCGGCGACCGTCATGAGGTGCCGGGGGTTGGCAGCCGCCGGCCCGCCAACGGTTATTATCCTAATGGTGGAGGGCAGCGAGTGGGTGAGGCACCTGTCAACAGCCAGCACCCCGGCGACGTCGAGAGCCCAAACCGGATGGCGCGGGGTGTGCACGGGCCCCAGCTTCCGTGCAAGCAGCGCCGCGCTGCCATTGGGATAAATCGGTTTTACGGTAATGAGACGAATGGATGCATAACCCCGAACTTGCCGGCTTATTTCTTTTGCAAAATCAGAATCTGATTCGGGCATAATAAGGTATATTGGCTGATATTCAAGCAATGTCTGAAGATGCTCCAGACCGCGGGTAAAACTGTTCAGCCTCGTTTCAAGCTGTATTTCGCCGCGGGCCGTAAAAGGTTCCAGATTGAGAGTGGTGACTATAATACCACTCGGCTGCGCCATGGGGTCGGGAAGTGTTCCGGTATGGGCGTCGGAAAAAAAATTCCCAAACGCCCTGCTCTTTGAGCTGGAAACGTTTCATACCGCTCTCCCCCCAGCGTCCGTGTGGTACATGTCCATGATGGCTATCCGGGTCGAAAGGTTCCTCCTCGGCGGTTTCAATATCTTCGAGTGTAATATGGCCTTCATATTTGTTCAGACATACTGTTCCCCGACGCGGAGAGAGCAGCGGGATCGCAAAATTATCAGTATCTCTTGCCAAGACCTGCCCCTGCTGGACGCGATCATCTTGCGAAACTTCCAGCCGCGAGAAATGGAAACGGCGGGTGCGAAGTGGGATATGCAGTTGTCGCGGCTCCGGCAATACCGCAAGCTCGGACGAAGGACGTCCGGAAATCGAAACGTTATATCCACCGCTGAATTTCATGAGCAAACCTCACATCTTATTAAATATTGCCGTTGGTTTATGAAATGTTCAGGATTGGAAGATGGATATCATAGCCCATGGGCAAATATCCCGTTAAAACCGTTAATTCATATCCGACGTACTCTGTGCCGGTGAAAAAACAGCGGATTCCACTGAGGACTTACCCCCAAGAATAAAAAAATCCAGATACACAAAAAACCAAACTTAAGCAACCTACAATGCCTATATCTACTATAGACATTCTAACTGATTTGGTACTTTCTTGTCAAATTAAGGGGGGGAATTCGAGTGATGTTCCAGGTAGATGCTGACCTCCTGGGGGCAATCGCCACGTTTCTGGCGCGTGCTCTGGGGTTTAGGAGTCCCAAGCGATAAGAGGAAATGAAAAAGATAATAAAACATTAATGTTACCCGCACTACGCCCCAGTACAAAGCGGACAGATCGAACTGAAAAAGTGGAAATTTTAGTTCTAGATGGAAATGGCAACCGTTTGTCCCACTGTCCTGGGATAGGGTCACCGACCGCCGAATCTTCGCCGAAAGTAATGAAATTCTTAGAAGCGATTTTCGGCCTTAAAAAGCGCGTGTAAGGGCTATTCGAGAGCAAAAACGACCTTATAGCAATGATAAACAGTCGCTTATCGAGGGCCGCCCCCCACTAAAGTCCCACTAAAGTCACTCTTATCGAGGGCCGCCCCCCACTAAAGTCACTATATATACGGATAGGGGGGAGGTATGTGTTACAGAAAAAACAGCGGCGTTTGACATTGGACGCATTTGCATTACGGAGACTGAATGAAAATATTGAATTATTCAGGATTGACTTCTGCAGAAATCTTATGTATTATACAGTGGCGTTTGACATTGGACGCATATGCATAACTGAAAACGCGTGAAATATGCAGGCGATGCATACATCATCTTGTTTTTAGAGGAGAAATGAATTTTGAATGCGAGTTTTACAGTACCGAACTGGCGACAGTGTTCGATGGACTATAATTGTCCTCATAAGGAATTGGAACCTGCCTACCTTCACCGACAGGAGCTTTTTTAATGACTCATCCCTGATGCCGGCATGTTCCAGCACCCACCCGAGCCGCCTGGCCGTGGACTTGTCAAGGCGAAGGGCGTATTCCACGATCCTGTCGACGTCGATATCGTCCCCGCGTCTGCTGAAAGCATTAAGCACCTCGGTGAAACCGCCGCAATACTGCGGCATGGTCAGGCCGTCGATCAGTGTGCGCTCCGGATCGGTCACTGTCACCCTTGCATTCGATGAAATCCAGACCTTCTCCATGCCAAAGAAACGCTCCGGCTTGACCTGCACAAAACGATAGGTTGTGTCGCCTATCGGATAACCGCTTGATTGCCCGCCGGACCTGCGTCCCCGCAGCCTCGGCACATTAGCTTCATTTGTGGTCAGAACAAAAACCTGAGCGGGTATCTGCTCGGTCATGCCGTGATACTGCATTGCGGACCAGTGGCTGAAGCCGACCGGACTGACAAGGTGCATGGCGATTTCAAACTCATGTACGGGCGTCATACCAGGAAGCTCCGACGAGATGGCATACAGCCCACGGCGCAGCGGTATGATCCATTCGTTGCGGACGAGGTGGTATAGCGCTTCGGGGAGATAAGACTCGCTCATACCGATGCGGGGGCAGAACTCACGCGCACGGGCGGTGGTAAATATCCTGTCACCCTCGGATGCCAGAGTGCGGATAAGCTGCACGCCGAGGTGAGATTGCTTTACCCGAACGCCGGTTTCTGTGGACTCGTCAACACCCACCTCTTCCGAATATGTGGGCTCCTGCTTTGACCTGTTGTTCTCCGACATATGATCCCTCCAAAGTTTATTCACTATTCACTACATGCATATAATACGGCAAAAATTGGATGGTGTCAAATGTATGCCAAACACGTTGCATGTGCAGGGCCCGCGAAATCAAGTTGCCGGAACCTCACTTGTTGAAACATTCACTTGCAAAAAAGAATCCGATGTATTAACATAGTATGTCGATTTAATGTCGACATACTTTACTAAAATGAGACATGATTGAGCTAAGAAAAAAGATAGATCATGAGGTTTTCGATTACCAGGCTCTTCTGGACGCTCTGGATGGCTATGCCGCGCCACGCGATAAAATAACGAAGCTTCTTCGTGATGAA
>PUNP01000015.1 GCA_003551785.1 Candidatus Brocadiaceae bacterium
CTTCCAGCTCGGAGAGAAGCAACCTGCCAGAGATAAACGGTCGAGTTAAGCGATAGACGATCGCTTGGGAGCGGGAAACATTTCCTGCTCCCAGCCTCTTAAAAAACCATTTATCGACACCTCCCATGCCTTAAAAAATCCGCCGTTTCATACACTGAGAACCTCCAAAATGAGATCAGATGTCAAATGCGCTCAAAGATCACTTTTTTCGGCTGCTGCGCAGCCGATGCCGTTCTATACATGGTAACTTCAGGGAATTTTTTTTGATATTATTCCCTTTCCCAAGGTAGAAGGCCTTACAGGCCGTCAACCCTGGGCTGTAATTAAATATCCTCTTCGAGGAAAGCGACTTCGTATGTCATTCTACAAACGCTACCAATTCTATACTATATCCTCAAGCTTAATGGTTACCCATTTCACCCCCGAAAACACATCTCTAAGCGTTGTGCAGGCCCATTTTGTGCTGTATAGCTATGTGATTCATAAGTTTACTCCGGCCCGACCCTGATGAAATATAGTCCGACCCTGATGAAATATAGGAGCTTTTCCAAAAAGCGCACAATAGCCAATACGCAACGATCTACCGCGCCCTTCCAGGGCGCAAAAATACGTGTGAATCATCACCTCGGGTTGAATCCCGAGGCTACCGTACTTTGCCCCGTCCGGGGCAAGGCCCCTGTTTTCGCCCCAATGAGACGAGGTTAGGTAGCCCCTGGTTTTTATCTGAAGTAATAAATGATACAAAGATAAATGCGCCCCGCAGGGTAGCGGTTGCACTTGGAGTTGCGGTATTTGACCATTATTGTCTTTTCGACCACGCCCTTAGGGACAGACTGAACTCGTTCTTAACGGAGTTCCGAAAGTCTGTTTTTCCACCGGCAGTGCGACGGCTTAGCGGGTTATTTATTTGGTTCCAGGTATAGCAACGTCAAAATAACCCTTTCTTTTTCTCAGCCTTCGGCGGTTTGCGCTTCTCTTCGGGTACTTCGGGCAGTTCGTCTGCTGTGAAGCAGCCGCCTTGTATTACTTCACCAAGAAGCTCTGCCTGTTTGGGGGATTCGGCCAGGGTTGCTTCGAGTATCCATAGCAGGTTCAACAGTTCCCATGTGAATTCCGTCGGCCATTAATCCACATTTATATCGTCCAGCGGGGAAGAGCGGCGGCCGTCCGGCTCCTTCATCCGGTTGCCCAGCCAGGACTTGACCACCTTCAGACCCGAAACCTCGAATTCATAGACGTCGGGAGAAACCGGAGCAAATTTGCCCTTGCCCACATATAATGTCTGAGTTTCCTCGTTGTAACTGAATGATTCCGGATAATCCGCGGCGCTGGAAGGTACCGGCTTCACGCAATCGGCCTCTCCTTGCGGGATATCGCCGGGACGCCGGCCTTCAGGCACATAGCGTTCGCCGTAAGTGTGCAGCCAGAGCAGTCGCCGTCCGATCTCGCGGACCTGCTCATAGATGGCGGCGTCCTTTGTTATCGGGACGCGGAGTTCGCGGGTTTTCAACTCCTCAAAAAAACTTGCTGTGAATGAATGATGGGCCAGCATAGCATACACATATGCAAGAAAATCTTCCGGCGTAACTTGCTTCCCGTAAACCTTTGACAGTCTTTCGAGAAGACCGGGCAAAATATTGGCCTCGGCAGCATCGGAAATCCGGTAAAGCGGTATAGTATCTTTGGCTCCGCGACCAGAGAAATGGTCAAGATCAGGTATAAAGGTACAAGCAGTTAGCGCAGACCCTTTCCAAAGCGTTTTGGTCAACAAACTTGTCAGGTATATTTGACGGTCGCTGTGTGCTCGCCAAAGATCGGGACGTGGACGAGACATTAAACGCCCATCCGCGATAATGTATTGTCGGTCAAAAGAACGATAGGCGTAACTTTGTATAGGCGGCACAGGCGTGTTGTTTGCCAGGTTCTCTATGGGGGTTGAATCGACTTTGTCTGTCAGTGGTGTGCTGTAACTCTTACTAATTTTGCGATCGGAACTTTCCTTGAAAGCCTTTGAACGATCTTCTGCGCTTAAAAGAGCTCGCCATCGCTTCTCCAGAACTTCTTCATTCGGGCCGATAGGCCAGGTTCGCTTCAATTGAACTCCCGAATGCTGCCACGGCATCAGATCAGTCAGCAAAGGCCAGTCGAAGTAATCGCCTGCACCGGCCGGCATGAACGAAGCGTGCCATTCATCAGGGCATTCCTGCCAGGATAAACTGTTGAAATCAACGATGTCGTCCAGCTTCCGGAATTTGTCCTCCCGCGTGCCCTCGGTCATGTCTGCATAATATACCTTCGCCGGAGTTTCCCGATCGACACCTTCATAAGTAACGGCAATGGCGATAGCTACCGGTGTCTGGATATTGAAAACATTTTCGCTTCTGCGGGTTCCCCGGCCCTATCCGCGGAGGTCGATGATCCATATTTCATCGCACAAGCGGCGCATATGTTCCCTGACGCCGCAGAATCCATCCCCGTCCAGGTAGCTTGACGCGGTGATGTAGCTGACGACGCCCGGGCCGGGCGCGTTTTTGCTCTCGAAAACTTTCCAGAGCGCCCAGCGCCAGAAATAAAGATACAGGTTGTAGATATTCTTCACATGCCCGCCGTGTCCGGCCTGGATAGCGGGTTCGACAAAATCCCGGAATTTCCCGTTTTCGCTGTCGCCATCGTCACCCCACCGTATCCATCCGCCGGTTCGGGCTTTGTTACCCTCAACAGCGCTCTCGTGGCGATCATAAGGCGGATTGCCGATACATACCATCACCGGCTTACCGGCTTTGACTTTCAGCGCTTCCTTGTGCTGCTGCGCGATGGGCTCGGCGAAAAGCGATGTCTGCGGCGGCGTGGCATGGGGGCTTTCGAGCGTGTCGGTGAGGCACAGGTGAGTTTCACCGGCGGGGAATTGTGCGCCCATGTCGGCCAACGCGCGCGAGACCCGCAGTTCCATGACGGCAAAGGGGCCGACCATGATCTCAAAACCATACAATGTCTTTGCCAGGTCGGATGCAATATCTTCGGGAGCGCCTTTGTCCGTTTCCGCTCTTTCCAGCGAATTTTTGATTATAGCCAGCAGATACGTGCCGGTACCGGCCGCCGGGTCGAGCGTTATCACTTTGGGATGGGCAAATCCGCGCCGGTAGCCGAGCCTTTTTCTGAGCAGATCATCGACGAGGCGAACCTGTGCACCGGGCACCTGCACCGCGGTATAATAGGCGCCGGCGTCCTTGCGCAGCTTACTGTCATACTCAGCCAAAAAATCCTCGTAGAAGAAGAGCCAGGGGTCTTCCTTTCCTTCACCCCTGAGTGCATGCGGCGGGACTTCGCCGATAATGCGGAGAAGCAGGATTGAGTGAGGCGGATATTTCGTCATATACCTGCGGATCGGCAAAAACTTTCAGGGCGCGTGACAGGAGGCTGTGCCCATGCCCCAGTGCCTGTTCGGCATGGGGAAGAGTCAGCGGATCGGCGCCCTCGCTGCGAGCGAGGAGCAGTGCGAATGTGACGGTCTGGGCGTAGGAGTCGGCGAACTGAGTGTCGGTAGCCTCCGGGAACAGGAGTTGTCGCCAGTCGGCAGCCAGCGATACCAGCGGCGAATTTTCGTCGTGCATGGCGTCGGTGACATCGCCCCGCAACATGCGGCAGAGGGGAGCCAGCATTTTCGAGAAGGCCCGGATGTTGATTTTCCCGTTGGCAAAAGAAGGAATAATGGGATGCCATGAAAAGAAATCCGTTAGCAAATCAAGCAGACGGCGGGCATTATCGGCTGAAACAGCTTTTTGCCCTTCGGCGGTTATATCACCTGCGAGTCGGACAGTGCGGTCGGATTGTCCATCTCTGATAAGCGCCCAGTCGTTACCATCAGTATAGATAAGGTTGGGTATTGACTGAAACCTGTCCCATTGGCGGCGATCATGCCCTTTGAATTTATTGGGGTTAGCCCCCTTGCCGGTAGCTTTGAGTTCCACGTAACCGACCAAGGCGTCGTTTGCGTGGATGGCATAGTCCGGTTTACCAAGGTGTCCTTCCAGAAGTGTTTCTCCGATGCATATTACTTTAGGGCCGACAACAGACCCAACCTGGTTCATGAGAGTTTCGAACGGCGCCCGCAGCTGATCTTCATCTTCGCCCTTGGTTGGAGAGGATATTTTAACTTTCACATCTTTTGCAAAGTTCCTCAGTGCAGCCGGCATTGCTTTTTCATCGGGCATTAAAAAAACCTCCGTGTGACTTATTGGCATTAAAGACCATCATGAACAGAGTTGCTGGTTTCTGGTTGCAGGTAAAAAAAACTGCAACATACCAGCAACTGATATCTCCTTTTACTATAAGCAATCCGGGGCTACCATACATCGCCCCGTTGGGGCGAAAAAAGAAACCTTACCCAGAACGGAGCAAAGCTTGGCAGCCTCAAGCATCACCCTGGTGTTTAGTAGCATAACTAAGGATAATAATAGGTTATTTCACTTTTTTACTGCATAGATCGCAGAGGACTGTTTAGATTCGGTACATCATCATAAATATCAATAATGAAAGGCTGGTAGCTTGACTGTACTGACCGCAGTACCAAGCCGGCAGTCATTTCTTCCATGGGGGCAAGCCCCGTTGGGGATCATTTTGTGGGGCCAATCCCTTTCTGGTGGTCAGTCGTTTGACCCACGGGGACAAGCCCCGTGGAGGTTTGATTCCTTCGTCGAGATTCGCCTCCCCCACGGGCCTTGTGCCCGTGGCTTGCATGACTGACTATCAGAAAAACACAACGCCAACAACAGGGAGACTCCACGGGGCTTGTCCCCGTGGTTATCATGTTTAGTTTGAAAGCACAATTAAGATACAAAACTAAAACCTTATTCGGACTTATGCAACTAAGCACTAGGACGATACGCAATTCCTTCCCCGGGCCTTGGCCCTGTACATAGCATCGTCCCCTTCCCTGAGTAATGCTTCAAAGGAATCTACAGTTTCGGAATATTCAGCAACACCGATACTGGCGGTTATGAAAACCTCCTCTCCGTCGGATTTGAATCCCGTATCGGCAATAGCACGGCGCAGTCTTTCCGCAGTTTGGCCGGCCTCTTTTATTCCGGTATTCGGAAGCAGGATTCCAAACTCTTCTCCACCCAATCTTCCACACAGATCAACCTTGCGCAGGTTGTTTTCAATCAGCTCGGCGATACGCCTGAGCACTGAATCGCCCACCGAATGCCCGAAATTGTCATTAACGGATTTAAAGTGATCTATATCCAGCATAAGGAAGGAAAGTGGACCGCCGTAACGATCGGCCCGAATCAGCTCAAGCCGTGCGTCTTCCATAAAACTTCGCCTGTTTGACAGGCCGGTCAGATCATCCTCAGTGGCCTCCCGCACAAGTTTTTTCTCCAAAGCTTTTCGCCTGGTAATATCTATCGAAAACCCTTCTATAACAAATCCCCCATCCTCGTTTCGGGTGGCAACACGGGCAAATAAACTGAGCCAGAACCGACGTCCGTCCAGGGCAACCGCCTCGAACTCAAAATTGTTTATATGCCCCTTCTCCCTCAACTGATCCAAAAGCTTATCACGTCTTGCAGGGTCGGCATAATGCTGTGTCCCGAAGTCAC
Source organism: Candidatus Brocadiaceae bacterium (assembly GCA_003551785.1). The sequence continues at coordinate 5,601 of PUNP01000015.1, forward strand.
TCCCCTTTGTTTTCATCTCCTCCGGTGATGAATAACCGAACTCCCGGGCTTTAACCGGATTGGCATCGAGCACCCGGCCATCGGAAGTAGTTGTTGCTATACCAATCGGGGCGCTTTCATAAAGCGTGCGATATTTCTCTTCGCTCTCTTTGATGGCCCGATAAGTGCGCCTTTTCACCAGTCCGTTTGAGATGATCTCGCCCAGTACTTTTAAAAACTCGATCTGACCTTCCGTCCAGACTTTTTTTTCCTTCACCGCATCATAGCCGAAAAAGCCGATATGCTGATTCTCGGAAACCAGCGGAATAGCCAGAAGGGACTGAATCCCCTGTGATTTCAACAACTCCCTGTCATGTTCTACCGGCACTTTGTTAACATCTTCAATGAACAGATATTCGGCTTCAAGATGCTTCCCTCCAAGCCATGCCAAGGCCTCCATTGATACTGACTGCATGCTCTCAATTGCCGATTCCACCCCATTGTCGCACCATTCATGGGTATTCGACA
>PUNP01000403.1 GCA_003551785.1 Candidatus Brocadiaceae bacterium
AAAGCTCTGAGAGTGCAATAAAACGCACTCTAAGGGGTCTTTGAAAATTAGGGTGGATAAAGTGGAAACTTTTCTTTATAAACAGCTTCGTAGCGGGAAATGAAAAAGAGGGGTTTAACCGGGGGGGTGAGAAGAGGAGGAAGAGAGAGAGGGATATATAAGTAATGACAGCTAAAATTATCCACTTTTTCCACCCTCCGAAATGAAACGGCCTGTGAGTGCTGTTTACGGTGTCGAGAGGCGAATTCTGGGGTGGAAGCGCACCTCCACCCTCTTCCACCCCGCTTCCACCCTCGGCCGCAATATGGTTTTTAACTTGAAAGATAAAAATAATTTTATGGAGAAATTAATATGGATACAAAACAAATGATAGAAAACGTCGAAAGTCATTCGTTTCTGCCCCAACCGGATGGTATTGACCTCTGGGACGGGGAGATAAAGGAATTCGAGTTGGACGGTAAGGATTTCAGTTATCAGGCCTGGGATGGACAGGAAATTTCAGGACAGTTCGTTGCCATAGACACCGAGACTGTGGTTATAGATGTGGAGAGGTTGAAACGCGTTACCCCCAAGATAGTCATAGCCCAGGCATCGGGTAAGAAGCCGGAAGAGAATTTTATCATTCATCCGGAGGACATGGGCCGGTTTATTGAAATCCACCGAGATAAGAGCCTGGTGTTTTTCAATATCGCTTTTGATTTTCCCGTCATCGAGAAGGCGCTCAGGGGATGTGGAGAATCAAAGGCATCACAATTGCTCTGGGAGTCGGCTGACAGTGGCCGGTGCCATGATGTGATGCTCCTTGACCAGCTCGTCAGGATTGCAGAAGGCGGCCCCACTACCCACAGAAGGTCGCTGGCGGATGCGGCCGAAGACCTGCTCGGGATTGAGCTTGAAAAAGAAGATACACCCAGATGCCGGTATGAGACCCTGCTGGTGAAGAATTACCGGGGCATAAGCCAGGATTTCTATGAATACGCCGCGCGGGATTCACGAGTAACCGGGCTGTGTTTTGCTGTGCTATGGAAAAAGGCGTGGGATATGCATCAGAAAATCTCGTCACGAAGCAATGAATTCGATATAGATAAATCTTCCATGTGGGCACCACTGACCGAGCAGATTCAGGTCAGAGCGGCGCTGGCCCTGGAGGATATGTCAAAGCGGGGAATTCAGGTCGATGCAGATAGGTTGAGTAAAATTCGCTCCGAGGCCCTGGAGCGGTTAAATGAAGCTGCAAAAGCTTTTAATTCAGACCGCACGGTGAAAGAGTTTGAGAAGGAAAACGGTGAAGTGCTGAAGAAGACCACTGAAGGTGATCTCCGGTTTACTGATAAGCACACCCCCAGAAAGTCGCTCAAGCAGATAAGAGAGCTTTTTCGACAGCTTTGCCTCAAGCACGGTGAGAAGCCTCCGATGACGGAGAAGAAACTGATAGCCACCTCCAGAGACGCTTATGTGGGCATGAGGGTTCTGGAGGCGGAACCGGTGTTCATTAAATATTTTACACTTCAGGAGCTGGCCACGGATGTCAATAAACCCGAAGCCCTGCTGGAGCACAGCGGTGATAAAGGCCGGATTCACCCGGGCTACACAGTGCTTGAGAAGACGGGCAGGACCTCCAGCAGCCGTCCACAGGTCCAGAATCTGCCCCGCCAAGGCGCTCTCAGGGGATGTCTTGTTCCAGGCGACGGCACCGTATTTTATGGCGTGGACTACTCTTCTATCGAGCTGGTTGCGCTGGCGGCTATATGTAAGCACCGATATGGTTTTTCAAGGCTCGCCGAGAAGATAGCAGAGGGCGTGGATACTCATTCGTTTACAGCAGCAGAGGTTCTCGGGAAGGAAATAGATGATGTTACCAGAGAAGAGCGTCAGTCGGCCAAGATAATCAATTTCGGTGTGCCCGGCGGTATGGGTGCCAAAGCGCTTGCCCACAACGCTAAAGCGGCTTATGACCTCGACATGTCGCAGCAGGAGGCTCAGAAATGGAAAGATAAGCTGATAAATGAAATATATCCTGAGATAGGACTATTTCTCGATGACTGGCTGGAGCGGTTTATATCCGTCGAAACAGGGGTGCCTGCCGGGCAGATTGTGGATTATCTTATCGAGGCCACAGAGGCGGACGGCTTTAGCAGCGATGCCGAAGACTGGGTTCTATCCAGCCTGAAGCAGGCGCTTTATGACGGACGGCGGGCCAACGGAAGCCCGTATTCTGAAAGGTGGATAAATAAGCTCTGGGCGGCGCTGAGGCGTGTAGTGACCGCAGGGCAGTGGGTTTCCCCTGAGATGAAAGATGTGGTCAAATACAGGCGTGTCAGCCCTCATACAGCAAGGCTCTTTTTCCCCACCAGAGCTTCCACTCTCACCGGACGCATTCAGGGTGGAGTCAATTTCCGGCAGGGTCATAACTCTCAGTTTCAGGGACTTGCTGCTGATGGACTGAAACTGGCCATATACCGACTCATGCGGGAAGGCTGGAGACCGGTGCTTGAGGTGCATGATGAAGTGATAGTAGAGGTTCCTGCTGATTGCAGCAGAGAGGAGGTTGCAGGCAAGATTGACAGAATATTGATAGAAGAAATGCAGCGGGTTATAGGGGATGACATACCGGTTGCCGTTGAAGGAAAGTTTATGGAAAGGCTGGAGAAGTAACTTTTTTATTTTAATTTTTCTAAAAGGAGAATATCAAGATGAGTAAAGTGATTGTAGAAGATGGGATGTATAAAAAACAGTGTGGAAGTTGTGGTAGGAACCTGTCCGTTGGAATGTTTAATCTGCTTCTTTCGGGCCATTATAGCAAAGAATGTGTTGAGTGCGATGGCACAGTAGAAGAGGAAGGCTGGCTTTGCATAGACAGGCCGGCGGTCGAGAGTGATAATGAGCCTCAATATGATGAAGCGGGTAACCAGTGTAAAACATGTTTTAATTGTCAGAGATTTCTGGAATTAGAAGAATTTTACATCAGGAAAGGATTCGGGGACGGCAGGGAGGATTTTTGTAAAAGATGTCTTAATGGCCAATACGATATTTTAGAACACAGATACTGGAAAATAGAAGAGCTGGAAAGGGAAATAAATGATAACAATAATCTGAAGGCTCTCGTAGCGGGATTATCTTTGGCCAGTGAGGAGGAGCTGGAAAAGGTGAAGAATATAATCGGAAATTATGATAGCACTCTCTTGGGTTTGTTCAAAAATTTACTGGACAATATCGATATTAGAAATGCCCGTGATGAGATAAAGCGTCTGGAGATGATAAAGACCACTATAGACCGTTTGGATGAAATAAAGAGGTATGAAATATCCCCGGGTAAAGTAAAGAATATTCACATAAATATGGACAATTAAGTGGTCAGAAATGCATTGCAGGACGGCAGACCAAATTGGTCTATATGTATGAATTAGAATGATATAAGCGTTTAACATGGTAGGCAGAACTTTGGGATTTATCCCTGTAAAACTGGTGGCCCGCCTCCAGGTCCGGGGTGCTCTGGGGGTCGCAAAAGGAGCAAAATGCTCAAAGCAGGCTCCTGGAACTGCAAGGAGATAAGAGCGACAGTTACTCAGAAAAGGCGATAGTGAATGCCTATCTTGGACGGTTTGAACAGGCGGCAGATATAGTGCTCGAAGCTCTGGATAGCGGAGAAGAGGATGAGCGGCTGGTGAGTCTGAAGGATAAGATTCAAGAGTTTATGCAGGTGTGGTGATGGTAACTTTGCAGGGGAATGCGGCCCGGCGCTTGGATGATGCTGGGCTGTTTTCAGTTAATTTCATTAAAAATCAGATTATCACTTGACATTGAAGAAATATTTCCTATAATGAACTGTAACTTTACTATTATTTGTTTTCAGTTTTCATGATGTATCTGCTCGTTTAAGGTCGTAAATTGGATTCCTTTAACGGAGGTTGGTGGCTGTTATGGCATACAGCGGGTTAAAATACTGTCCGACCCGACATAATCCGCAGTCCTACTTCGTCTTTTCCCACTCCCAACGGATTGCAAAACCTTCATCCTTTCTCCCCTTGAGTTCGGAACTAATTGATTTTGTATTCATACGGTTACTACTACATATTGTTATTTTTAAGGAATTTTATTTTTAGTACAGGAAAAAAGTATAAAAAAACAGGGAATGTCATTCCAAAAGTTAATTTTGATAACCACGTCTACCTTTGATGCAGTACTAACCTATATTACTGCTCACTACTGTCCCAACGTATATCCAGTTAAAACAAAGGGTTATAGTTTAACGTTTTTTCGAGTTGAGAATTTGATTTCGTAAGTAGTTGTTTTATAGGCTCTTTCTCAAAAAGTGAAATGCTGATAATTTGCAGCATTTCGTAAAGTGAGCGCTCGATTTTCAGTTCTTTCTTTATTATTGCTACCAGCACATAAACGGAAATTGCAATCCATATTTGAGTCTTTACTGCATTAAGTGTGTTACCAAAAAATGTTTTTATTCGCAAGTGCTGCTTGATCCATTTGAAAAATAATTCTATCTGCCAGCGGCACTTGTAGAGCAGAGCTATTGTCAGTGCGTCCAGCTCAAAATTGTTAGTAAGGAATGTAAACCTTTTCCCCGTTTTCGGGTCCGTAAAAGTAATTCTACGCAGAATCTCAGGGTAGTCTTTTGATGCATAGAAACCCTTCAAAGCTATCGTTTGGTCTGATCTCAGACCGGTGGTTTTATCCACTTTTTGATATGCCCTTCGGGTATAGCTCATGTTTGTTTTAGCACGCGTAACGAAAAAAGCCTTGCTCATGTTAAGTCTGAAAAGGCGCTGATAATCGATATATGCTTTGTCCATAATATAAAACGAACCCGGTTCATAATCAATAGTATCAAGAAAAGCAACATCATGTGTTTTGGCGTCTGAGACCCGTATAACGCAGGGTATATTGCCTTTTAGCTCCATAAGCGTATGGAGCTTTATGCCGTTTTTCCTCTTGCGAAAGCGAGCCCAGGGAAACAGTGATAAGCATAAATCGATGGTTGTGGCATCAATTGCATACGCCGATTGTTCGAGTTCGATACCAAAGTCTTCATTGACATAAAGTTTTCTGGGATGGGATATCAAGACACGTGCAAAATCTTCGTATATGCGGCAGTCGCGCACTTTGTTTGCATTAGAAAGTGTATTTCGAGATACCTTTCCCCGCATACCCACATGGTAAAGTTTGTTACCCATTGCTTGCAGGCAGGCTTCGATATCGCGCAGGCTCTCGCGTCCGGTCAATTGTGCAAAAGCCATAGAGAGAAACTGGTCAAAGCAACTAAAGGTTTTGACTTTGTAATTGCCCTTATAACGAGCCACACATTTATTAAACTCGTAACGCAAAAAGAAATCCAGTATCTGTGAAAAAACAAATCTTCCATCGTACATTGGCCTGTTTTCCTCTGAATAAAAGAATGGGAAGCAGACCAAAGTTTACACGAAATCTGAAGTCGAAAAAAATCGAAATGGCACTTAAGTAATTGTTTTTAGGTAGTTTCCATCAGCATTTTCAAAGAACGTTGGGACAGTAGTGATTACTGCTGATATTTAATCAAGAAAGGAACACTCCAGTTTTTGCAGTTCGCAGTCAGTTCATTTTTATCGTATAAAAATAGGATAAAAAATATGCACCTAAACTTAAAATATCTGAAAAAAGGCATTTCCCCGAGCATCTTTTATATTTTTTTTGCCTTAGGGCAATCTAACCAAAAAGTACAACCGATGAGTGTTCGATGCAAAGACTCCCAAAAAAGCAAATGCATCTTCATGATGGTGATTCTGTTTTTCTTATGTGTTCTCGCCCTAGGCAGCACCGAAACATATGCCTTTAGTATAGGAGATCGGGTTAAAGCAACAGCTATTTTGAATGTCAGAATAAGCCCCGGCGGTTCCGAAGAGGTTGGCCAAGCGTATATTGGAGAAAAAGGCACTATTACAAATGGACCACAAGGGGCGTGGTATGGCGGTACTTATTATATATGGTACAGGATAGATTGGGATAAGGATATCATAGGTTGGTCAGTGGAAAACGGATTAGCCAAAGCCGATAATCCACCACCGATCCCAGCACCACAGGAACCAGGCGAGACAAGTGGCCCA
>PUNP01000687.1 GCA_003551785.1 Candidatus Brocadiaceae bacterium
CTTTCTCCGCTTTCTTCTTTTCGGCTGCTTTCTTGCGCTTTTCGGCTTCAATCTGCTTTTTACCCAGCTTTCCTTTCGGTTTAGGTGGGGCTACGGGCATAATATGTCCGGTGGAGGGCATATCTTTGGGTTTTTGTTTTTTACGCGGCGTTTTTTTGCTTGTGGCTGCAGGAGCTTTACGGGGTCTTTTTATTCTCCCGGCAGATGCAGTATCCTTGGGTTTGTACAATCTCAGGGCCGCCTTCTTAATTTCTTCAGCCTCTTTGGAGCCAACGGCATTAGCATGATGCGTAATATGATCAAACCCGGCACGCTGACAAATATTTACCAACTCACCGCCCTTAATGTCAAGCGGCATCGACTTGGCTATTTCGTATATTTTTACCTTTTCCGACATATAAATTCCCAAATTAAACTAATTATACTAATTGTCCTCTTCGTTGGAATCCTTTGAACTATCCATATCATTTTCCGAACTTCCTTCGGCTTCTTCCGTCTCCTCTTCATTTTCAAGGGATTCCGGTGATTGGATGTCGATATTCCATCCGGTCAATTTAACCGCCAGCCTCACATTTTGTCCGCGTTTACCAATAGCCAGCGCAAGCTCTTCTTTAGGAACAATGACCGTGGCGTGATTTGCTCTCTCTCCCTCTTCGAGTGTCATTTGCAATATTTCCGCGGGCTTCAAACTGTCGGCAATCAGCATTTCAGGGGCATCTCTCCACGGGATAATATCGATTTTCTCTCCGTTCAGTTCATCAATGATACTTCTTATGCGCGTGCCTCGCACCCCGACACAAGCGCCGATACAATCAACATGCGGCTCAAGGCTCTCCATTGCGATTTTAGTGCGTTCACCAGGCTCCCTGGCTATTCTCTTAATGACAACGCCCCCATCGGCAACTTCCGGAACTTCGATTTCAAATAATGCTTTTACAAAATCGGCGTGGGTACGGGAGAGCAGGACGGTAGCGGCGCTGCCCGAACGTTTAACATCGGAAATTATGGCCCGAAGCCGCTCACCCGGCTGATAATGTTCCCGTGGTATCTGCTCTGACTTTGGAAGAACGGCTTCAGTTTTGTCCAGGCTGACAACAATCGCTCCCCCCTCAAAACGCTTCACCATACCGGAAACCAGGCTGCCTTTGAGTTTTGAGTATTCCTGATAGATGATTTCTCCTTCCGCTTCTTTAATTTGCTGCATCATCACCTGTTTTGCGGTTTGCGCTGCAATCCTGCCCAGCTCTTCCGGATTGATCATCTCCCCACCGATATACGCTTCAACATCACCGGTCTCACGGTCAATGCTGACCTGGATGTCAACATCCCGGCCCTTATTCTTCCGCACGGCCGTTTCTAATGCCCGCTCAAGAGCACGGAATATTATCTCGGCGTCAATATCCTTATTACGATGGAGCCCATCTACTAATCTGAGAATCGATCTGCTTTTCATAATACCGCCTTCACAATAAAGCCAAAGATAGGGCGTTCTCTGTATTCATAACAGAAAAAAACACATTACTGTCAACAATAGCCCAATATGCAGGCAAACATCCCGAAGATGCCCTGAAACCTCCACAGAATGTTTTTGTAGCTATTTAACCTAAAGCTGCGAATCTGAATAACGTAAGAATCACCAAAAAATAGCACATGTTATTATATTGGTAATAAAAAGAACTGTCAAACTCGTATGATATATAGGTGAAGAAAAATTACAAATTCAAAATTTCAAATCCGAAATTAATTCAAGTTTTCAATGTCCAAGTATCCAAATATCAGACAGCTAACTTGAACCGGAGTCATCTGCGGCCCTCACACTTCAAAATAAAATAGCAATCAACCGGTCAAGCTGTATTTTCATCCCTTAAACATTGGATATTTATCATTAAATAATGGATATTTTTCTTCTTCGCATCCATTTCGGGGATTTTGCTATAAAATACTATACGCATGGCCAAAGCTGCCGCTACAACTCCGATAACTAATCGATAAAGGTAGAGCGGCGCATCTTTAGTGAGCACTACACCGGCTATTATAGCAAACAATATTGATGCGCCCTGCCAGGAGAGACGAAGCTTCCCCCAGAACCTCCCACGCATATTCGCCGGCACTACCGGATTCATTAGTGCAAACCATTGTGACCCAAAGAAGGCATTACCTATTCCGTAAATAACTATCCCCGTTACAGTCGCAATTTCCACAAAATCAACAGGCACGAATGATGCAACTAATATTGCAAGATAACCTATCACGACCGCCCCGGCACCAATTATACCAAAACTCTTCTTACCTACTCTGTCTGCATAATGCGCCAGGTAAATGGCAAGAATTGATAACCCCAAAGGTATAGCCAGGTAAAATGCAATTCGTGAATCACTGATGGAAAGGTTGACCAGGTAAACCAGTATCACTCCGTTAACAAAAGCCTGCTGGCCCATATTACCAAACACCTGGCAAAGGATGCCGTTACGCATTCCTGTGCTTTGATCCTGATTCGGTTGCTCTTCATGATATTGTTCATCTATATCAGACATTTACACCCCATGTCAGCCGCTATTTTGTACTTGTAATATTATTGCTTTGTAAATATCCAGTGAATCCCGTTACCTCATCACCTCCGGCACAGAGTACTGAAAAGCGGTTATATGTCTCACGGAACACCAGGGTATCCAAATTTATTATTCTTTTCATATTATGGTAACACAAGGCAAAAAATTTGACAATGAAGTTACTAGTCCCAAAATAAGCGCGTTTGCCGAAAAAAACGAAAAAATGCAATTTTTTTCTTGTTTTTCCTCGTTTTCACCCAAAATGCAACGTATAGTCATTTTTTGCATTCACGGCCCCATTCTATCGGTCAAAATTTAGTCTATCTACTTGTTTTTGTGGATTCAGCCGGAGCGCCGGTGGTTCAGATGCAAGTTGCTGTGAGAAGCCAGACCTTGTCAGGTCGGTGCCGATCAGCAACGCAGCAGATGAGCCACCGCCGCCCGGTCCTTCAACTTTGCGGATGTTTTAATGAGATGAAGGCGCGTCTGAGCATGCAGTGTAAATCACTGAAGGAAGGTTGTAGGCCAGGCAATGGTCTTGAATGAATGCTGGTGAGAACGGAAATTACCAAAAACGTTCGAGGATGCGTTTCTGTATAAAAATCATCAGCGTGAAGCGACTTCAAATTCCTGAATAAGTATGCTCCCTTCACCCCATGAAGTAAGCGGTGTCAGGCGCACTCCCCTCACCTCTCTGTCTATGGGAATCCGAACAAGGCGGTGATAGTTGTTTTCTGTCTCATAAACCTTGCAATAGCTTCCCTCTGTGAGTTTAATATCCAGCCGGAAGGCCTTGACAAGAGATTCGGGAGGTGCTGCATCTTCCATATCGAGACGGTAGGCAGGCGGCATTTTCAAACCGTGGGCTTGAAGATCGCTGTCGAACACTACTCTGGCCTCTTTAACATCGATTACTTTTCCGAAATCATATTCCACCCACGCACCGGGCGTGCAGCGCCAGCCGTTTTCGTTATCCCCTACCGGACGGTTAATGCCGTTGCGCAGCGGCTCGGGGTTTCCTTCGGAAGCGCTGAGTGTGCTGTTAAGTGAGAGTTCACCAGTTTCTCGGGACAGCCCCGGGAGATAGCAGTCATCATCCATAAGCATTTGTTGTAATTCAGAGATATGATTTTGCAATACTCCGCGCGGCAGCTCGTTTTCGCGGACGGCGATTGCGGCAGAAGTTCCCACCGCTTGTCCCAGCAATGCGCAGGTGGCCATTACACGGGTAGAACTCATTGCCGCATGAGTAGCACTAATATTACGTCCGGCGAACAGCAAGTTCTCGATATTGCACGAATACAGGCTGCGAAACGGTATGCCGTAAGGGGAATGGGCGGGGTGGAATATTGTTGGTGCCCCTTTATGGTAAAATCCCTCCGGATGATGGTCGTCCATACTCCAGCCGCCATAAGCGACGGTATCTTCAAAAACACCGCCGGCTCGCACATCGTTCTGCGTTAAAATATGATCGCCTACATAGCGTCTGCTCTCGCGTTTGCCCGGCAGGAACCCGACCCACTCCACTGCCCAGTTATCTGCGCCGTGGTCTCCGCGGTTTTTGATATGATCGATGACCCCGAAAGCGATTTTCAGCAGTTCATCGCGCAGGTTCTCGGTCTCATGTATGGTATCGTTTTCCCCGCCGACCTCAATCCACCAGAAGTTGGTGCTTTCGGGGTTGTGTCTCCTTTTCTGCATATCATCATCGGATTCGTAAACATAAGCCCAATCGGGCGGTACAAATTTTTGAGGTTGTTCGGTTTCGCGGAACTGAATCAGGCAGCTCATCCCCATGGTTTTGTTGTCGCTGACCGGCGGTTGGATGTCTTCACCAAACTCCGACTCCGCTTCGCGCCCTATCCTGAATTCAGCGCCGGAAAGCGGCGCTAAAATGCTGTCTCCGGAGCAATCGGCGAACAGATCGGCATTGACCACATGCCATGTTTCCGCCGTCCCCTGCCAGCCGGTTACCGATACTAACTTATCTCCGTCCATCTTCACTGAGTTAGCCGAACAATTCAGAAAAAGGTCGAGATTCGGCTCAAAACGAACTTTTTCATAGAGTATGCTGTCCCAGATGGAATAGTTCAGGTTGGGATTACGCTGCACATTCTCGAGCCTGATTTCTTCTATGATGCCGGTTTCCCGCATATTATCGCCATGCGCACCACAGACATGCATCCGTATTTCACTTGAAGCATTTCCGCCGAGCACCGGACGGTCATGTATCAGAGCAGTTTTTACACCGCGGCGAGCTGCCGCTATAGCAGCACACATGCCCGAGAGCCCTCCTCCAACTACACAAAAGCTGACATCATGTTCTATAGTTTTCATAGGGAACGATAATCAAAGGATTCAAAAGGATTAAGAAGTGTTGGTGAATGTGCCGTCGTCTAATTCCTTGAAAGCGGTATTAAGTTCTTCGCGTGTATTCATAACTATGGGGCCTCGCCAGGCGATAGGTTCTTTGAGAGGCTTGCCCATTATCAAGAGGAAACGCAGGTCTTGATCGCCTGCGGCAGCGGTAACCTTTATCTCATGGCCGGGACCGAAATAAATCAACTTCCGGTTGCCAAGGCGGGCGTCTGTCAGCTGTTCGGTATATCCATCCTGTCGAACTTCCCAGCCGGCAGGGTTGTGTTTTTCGTCAAAATATCCGCTGCCGGCAAAGACATAGGCCAGTACTGTGTGATCGGGTTGCGTAGTTAATCGGGTGCAGGCAGCAGCCGGCACGGTGACGTCAAAAAAAGATGGCGCGATCTCGACATCAACGACCGGCCCGCGGGCCGGTCCGCATTCACCGCAGATAACTGCAGCTGACGCACCGCCCTCCAGCTTTGCCCTGGGGAAATCAGAGTGTGTGAATTCCTGGTAGCGCGGGGTTATCATTTTTTTTGCAGCCGGTAGGTTTGTCCACAATTGAAAACCGCCCATATGGCCGTTTTGATCCGGTTTAGGCATTTCCTGATGGATGATTCCGCGACCTGCGGTCATCCATTGAACTTCTCCGGCCTGAACCTTCCCGCTGTTTCCCATGCTGTCACCGTGTTCAACATGCCCATCAAGCATGTAGGTGATCGTTTCTATACCGCGATGCGGATGCCATGGAAAACCGGCAAGATAATCCTCAGGCTGGTCAGAGCGGAAGTCGTCAAGCAGGAGAAAGGGGTCATGCCTCTCGGGATTCTGAAAGCCGAAAGCACGATGCAGGTGGACGCCCGCTCCTTCCATGGTGGGCCGGCTACTGGATATTGCTGTTATTTCACGAACGTGTTTGGTCATTATTTTATCTCCTCTTATCTTTAAGACTGTGGTTATTATATGGTAACCGTCATTCACATTTCAAAGTTAACCAAAACATTTCATGCGGCTGCCGTCCAGCCGATAATCCAGGTTATATTCATCATTGAGCATTTTCAAAAAAAGCCCTGTAAAGTTCTAATTGATCCAACGTATTACCGTCGTCATCCATTACCCGCATATTGTCCCCTGATATTTCGTCGATAAGGACAATACCGCTATCTGTTTTTCC
>PUNP01000070.1 GCA_003551785.1 Candidatus Brocadiaceae bacterium
CAGAACTAAGTCAAAAACAAGAAAACAGATTCAAGTTAAAATTCACGGGAGAAAAAATTGAAAGTAATGCTGGAACGATTGAGCGCAGGCGGGTAAATCCGGAGTGCAAAAAACGTGACAAACCGGTCTTTTTATGATTTGTCTATAAATTGGTTTGGCGCGTTTTTTTGCTCCGGATTTATTCATTTTACATTGAAAATAGCCGGTCGTTTTGGCGGTGCTCATGTACATAGGAGTTTTGAAATAGAAGTACACCCTTTGTTGTTATTGAAAGCGCATCTGAATAACAACAAGCTGTTTTGCTGTTATTCTGTTACATACAAAAACTCAGGATAGCCGGTTCCGCAGCGGAACGACTAATACAGGCAATTCAGGTAAGGCACCAATCCTCGGCCAGAAAATCATTATTATTATTTATTAATGGATTCTATACCTAAACAATTATGATGTCATATTTTCCTTAGATTTATGATTGCGTGCTGACAGCAGTTTTAGCTTGCATAGAGACGGTTTATGTCGTAAACTATCCCCAAGTAACAGCATAATTTTACAAACTTATAATGAGGCGTATTAGGTAGAAACATAAAATATATGGCTTTGGAAAACGGACAACTTGGTTGGATCGCCGGTTTTATATGGAATATCGCTGATGATGTGCTTCGGGATGTGTATGTAAGGGGAAAATACCGTGACGTCATCTTACCAATGACAGTCATCCGGCGCCTCGATGCCGTGCTTGAACCAACGAAAGAAGAGGTCAGAAAACTTAACAAACAGCTCGACGATGCAGGCGTTGTCAATAGGGAAGCCGCGCTTTGCCAAGCCGCCGGCAATTGTTTTTATAATATTTCCCCTTTCACACTCAGGGACCTTCGCGCCCGGGCAAAACAGCATCAGCTCAAAGCCGACTTTGAAGCTTATCTTGATGGTTTTTCAAGCAATGTCCAGGAAATTCTCGAAAAATTTAAATTCCGCAATCAAATTTCAACCCTTGTTGAAGCCGACATACTCGGCAGTTTGATTGAAAAATTTACTTCCCGCAATGTGAATCTCGGTCCCGATCCCGTATTTGATCAGGATGGTAAAGAACGCCTGCCCGGACTCGACAATCATGCTATGGGTACGATATTCGAAGAGCTGATACGGCGTTTCAATGAAGAGAATAATGAAGAGGCCGGCGAACATTTCACCCCGAGAGACGTGGTCAAGCTCATGGCCAATATGATTTTCTATCCTATTGCCGATAATATCCAGGACGCTACCTATAGGATTTACGACGGGGCCTGCGGCACGGGAGGGATGCTGACTATTGCTGAAGAAACGCTCGAGTCGATGGCCGAAGAACTCGATAAGGAGGTTTCTATCCATCTGTTCGGACAGGAGATCAATCCCGAGACTTACGCGATCGCTAAGGCCGATCTGTTGCTCAAGGGTGAGGGAGAGGCCGCCGAAAATATCAACTACGGTTCCACTCTCTCTTCCGACGCCTTCCCTTCGATGGAGTTTGACTTCATGCTATCCAATCCGCCGTACGGCAAGAGCTGGAAGACCGATCTGAACCGTATGGGGGGCAAAAACGATCTCTCCGACCCGCGGTTCAGCGTTCAGCACGGAGACGAGGAACTGTCGTTGGTAACGCGGTCCAGCGACGGACAGCTCATGTTCCTTGTCAACAAACTGTCCAAAATGAATAATAAGCCCCCTCTCGGCAGCCGTATTGCCGAGGTGCATAACGGCTCCTCTTTATTCACCGGTGACGCCGGTCAGGGCGAGTCCAACATACGGCGCTGGATCATTGAAAACGATTGGCTCGAGGCCATCATCGCCCTTCCTGAAAACATGTTTTATAACACGGGCATCGCAACCTATATCTGGGTGCTCACCAACCATAAGCCCGAACACCGCCAGGGAAAGGTTCAGCTTATCGATGCAACGGATATTTATACGCCGCTGCGAAAAAATCTCGGCGCTAAAAACTGTGAGTTCTCGGCTGAGCAGATACGCCGTATCATTGACATGTTTCTGGAATTTGAAGAGACCGAACAGTCGAAGATATTTTCCAATAAGGCGTTGGGCTACTGGAAAGTGACCGTCGAACGGCCTCTACGCCTGCAAGTCGACCTATCGGCGGAAGCTCTGAAGCGTCTTGAAGAAACAGCGAAAGAAGCGGGCGAAGAGGGTCTCGCAGATGCGGCGCGGATGATGGCCGAACGATACGGACCGGGCCCGCACCAAGACTATAACAGCTTCAGAAAAGCTCTTGAGGTTGAAGTAAAGGAACTGGTAGGCAAATTAACTAAAAAGCGGGAGAAAATTGTACGGGAAGCGTTGACGGAAAAGCATGAGGAAGCCCAGCCGGTTATCAAGAAACTGAGCCCGCCGTCGGCGGGAGAAGATCACGTTCATGGCCGTTATGGTGTGACGCTCAATATGAAGCCGCGAATAGCGAAATATGAAAACGACACCGATCTCCGCGACACCGAGCAGATACCGCTCACTGAAGACGGCGGCATCGAAGGATTCTTCCGGCGCGAGGTCCTGCCGCATGTTCCCGATGCGTGGATCGATGAGAGCAAGACAAAGATCGGTTACGAGGTGTCGTTCACGCGTCATTTCTACAAACCGCCCGAGATGCGGTCGCGGGGGGAGATCAAGGCTGAACTGAAAAAACTCCAGTCGGAGGCTGAAGGACTGCTGGACGAGATACTGCTTGAAGGAGGGCTGTGATGTCGACAGAAGAGCTTGAAACAGTGCGGTCAAAAGAGCACGGCCTGAAAGAAAAAGCTGACTTTTTGAAACCCTATCCAAAATATAAGGAGACGGGGTTTTCATGGTTAGGGGAAATCCCAGCACATTGGCAATGTCTTCCGCATAGAGCACTTTTTGAAGAAAGAAAAGTACAAGGGCATGACAAGGAAAAGCTTCTATCCGTGACGATTTCACGCGGAGTAATCCTACAATCAGAATTGCTTGCTAATACTTCGAAAAAAGATACATCTAACCTTGACAAATCAAAATATAAACTTGTGTTACCTGGTGAGGTAACCTATAACAAAATGAGGGCGTGGCAAGGTGCTATAGGAATGTCTCGTTACCGGGGAATTGTTAGCCCAGCTTATATTGTGTTTCGTTTTCGGTCATCTAATTCTCCTGATTATTTTCACTTTCTGTTTCGAACATCGGATTTTGCAAAAGAAGCTGAGAGATGGTCGTATGGCATTACCTCCGACCAGTGGAGTTTGCGCCCAGAGCACTTCAAAATGATATACTCATGTTTGCCTCCTCTTGACGAACAAAAAAACATTGTTCGTTTTTTGCATGCACAGGACAAAAAAATAAATCGCTTCATCCGTAACCGCCGGCGGTTGATTGTGGTACTGGGCGAGTACAAGCAGGCCGTGATCAACCATGCTGTCACGAAAGGGCTTGACCCCGACGTCCCGATGAAAGATCCCGGCGTTCAGTGGCTGGGCAAGGTGCCGGAGCATTGGGAGGTTTTGAAAATAAAGCGGATTGCAAAAATAAATCCCTCCCGTTCAGAAGCTGTTCAGTTTCATAAATCTGTTCAAAAAGCTGTTTTCCTCCCAATGGAAAACATCTCTGTTGATGGCCGAATTGAAGAGACATTACAACGGCCAATTCGCGATTTATGGAAAGGTTTCACATATTTCCGCCGTGGGGATGTAATTATTGCGAAGATTACACCATGTTTTGAAAATGGAAAAGGTGCTTGCTTGAATGAGTTAGAAACAGAAATCGGTTTTGGAACTACTGAGTTAATTGTGCTTAGGCCTTCCAATTCGGTATTGTCGAATTTTCTCTTTCAACTGACAAAGCTCACTGATTTCCGTTCGTTAGGAGTTGAAACAATGACTGGCGCGGCAGGGCAGCAACGTATCTCACCGGAATTTGTTGCAAACTTTGCTGTTCCTATTCCTCCAGTTTATGAACAAAAAGAAATTGTGGATTACCTTTGTAAAAAGACGTTACAAATAGAGAAAATGATAGTACGAGCCCAGCGCGAAATCCACCTCATCCAGGAATACCGCACGCGCCTGGTCTCGGATGTCGTGACCGGGAAAGTGGACGTGCGTGATATCGCAGTTCCGGAAGCTTTCTGTCACGAGAACGAGAACATCAAACTGGACAGAGGATGTGATACTCATGAAGCCAAACCCGCTGAGGAGGTGAGATAATGATAACGCGTGAAGACTCTCCCCAATCCTGGCGGGATTTTCTGGGGCGGCACGAGGGTGCGGACCTGGAATTCAAGTCCGCCCGCGGCGGTCTGCCCGGCAGTTTATGGGAAACTTACAGCGCCATGGCCAACACCGATGGTGGATTGATCGTTCTGGGGGTTGAAGATGACGGTGAAACAGTTTCGGGAATAAAAAACCCCGACCAAATGCGAAAGCAATTCTGGGATACGGTCAATAATCGCGGCAAAGTGAGCGTTAATTTGCTGACCGATGATGATGTGCGTGAAGAATTTATCGACGGGAAAGTTCTATTGTGTGTACGGGTCCCTCGCGCCGGACGATACCAAAAACCGGTTTATACCGGACAAAATCCTATGACGGGAACTTATCGCCGCAATTATGAGGGTGATTATCACTGTTCCGAAAAAGAAGTTTCCAGAATGTTGTCGGACCGCTCTGATGAACCTGCCGACTCCGCCATTCTTGAAGGGTATGGGCTGGGTGACATCGACGAAGAGAGTTTAAAGCAATATCGCAACCGCTTTTCGTCACAGAAACCGGACCATGCCTGGCTTAGCGAAGACAAAACAGATTTTCTTGCAAAGCTTGGTGGATGGCGGCGCGATCGAAGAACGGGACAGGAGGGGCTGACAATCGGCGGTCTGCTGATGTTTGGTAAAGTGGAATCCATACAGGATGTGGGAGCAATCCCCGGCTATCATGTAGATTACAGAGAGCGCCTTTCGGATGAACCGGGAGTGCGTTGGACCGACCGGCTGACAATAGATGGGACGTGGGAAGCTAACGTCTTTCAATTCTATCAGCGGGTCATAAAACGTTTATCTTCGGACTTAAAACTTCCGTTTCAATTGGATGACGACCTGTTCCGTCGTGGTGAAACACCTGTGCATGAAGCGATACGGGAAGCGCTGGTCAATGCTTTGATTCACGCCGATTATTATGGAGAAGGTGGTATTGTCGTTGAAAAATACAGGGATCGGTTGGAAGTGTCAAACCCCGGTACATTGCTGCTCTCTTTTGATCAGATATTGCGGGGCGGCGTAAGCGAATGCCGTAACAAAGCCTTGCAGAAAATGTTTTTAATGATCGGGGCAGGCGAGAAAGCTGGATCGGGGATAGATACGATTCGCCAGGGTTGGCGTTCACAGCACTGGCGTCTGCCACGTATTCAGGAACAATTCCAACCCGATAGGGTCCAGTTGCTTATGCCAATGGTCAGCCTGATGCCGGAAGAAATACTGGAAGAATTGCGCCGGAATTTCGGAGAGAAATTTAAAAAACTGACAGAAGAAGAAGTTCAGGCCGTGGTCACAGCACGGGTTGAAGGTGTGGTTTCAAACGCGCGAATGCGGGAAATTACAGGGGAGCATCCCTCAGACATCACGCAAATACTCAAGAATCTGGTAGGTAAAGGATTTTTAAAACAGGAGGGACAAAAGAGGTGGACCACCTATAGGCTTCCTTTTGAAACCTATCATGATTATGCCGGGGGTAGACGCCGTAACGAGAACTCTACACATAGTGACATTACCCCCCTACATAAGACGGAAGACTCCACACATAACGGGAGAGACACCCTAAATAGAGAGGGAGACATCCTAAATAAAGGGGAAAGCTCCCTAAATAAGTGTAGAGACTCACTTAATAAGGATGAGTTTGAAGGGAAACCGAAAGAATTTCGGGATATGAGTACAGAAACATTGGACAAATTACGAGAAATAGCTTTACCTGCTTCTACGTCGGGCCGGATTGAACCGGAGAAAACCCGGAGTTTGATACTATCTTTATGCCGTGGACGTTTCTTGACTAAAAGCCAGATAAGTTTGTTATTAGACCGTGATCCTGAAGGTCTCCGCC
>PUNP01000300.1 GCA_003551785.1 Candidatus Brocadiaceae bacterium
ATGATTCCGCCATCGGCAATCGGTTAAAAGAATTGCAGAATGCCCTGGGCGGCATCCTCCCCCCTTTCGACAGCTGGCTGCTGATGCGGGGTATGAAAACACTCGGTGTGAGGATGGAGAAAGCACAGAAATCAGCCATGGATATCGCCAATTGGCTTTGCACCAGACCCGAAGTGGAACATGTAATGTATCCCGGACTTGATAAACATCCTGGAGCACCTGTCCACGCACGACAGGCCGATGGGCCGGGTGCGATGCTTTCTTTCCGGCTCAAAAATGGATACAGCGGCAGAGATTTCGTGGAGAATGCTTCCCTCTGGACTCTTGCAGTGAGTTTAGGCGGCGTTGAAAGTATTATCACACTGCCGTCCGCTATGACCCACCTGCCCTACAGCAAGCAGGATTTGCACCGATTACAGATTGACGAACAGCTTGTGAGACTTTCTGTGGGAATTGAAGATGCTGCCGACCTCAAAAGCGACCTTGAAAGTGCATTCGACCGCCAAAATGATCATAGAGAAAGGATAAAAATATGACGAATAAAATAAGATCTAATTCAACACTATGCACCAGCAGCTATCCGACGGGAATAAACTGGGATGCTTCCGTTGTACTACCCGTAGTGCATTCCGCACCTTTCAAATTCTCCTCTACGGCTGATCTTATCCGCTATCAGGAGTCAGAGAACATCGGTTATACCAGCGAGTATGGACGCATTGCCAATCCGACAATCCGGGCAGTTGAAACGCATTTGGCAGAGTTGGAAGGAGCGCAGGATGCCCTGCTTTTGGCCAGCGGTATGGCTGCTGTTACGACCACGATGTTATGCCTTCTGCGTTCCGGCGATCATGTCGTTATTACTGATGACTGTTATAAGCGGACAAGGGATTTCTGCACTGATACACTTGCCGGGTTTAATATCAACTGTGATGTCGTTCCAGTTGATACCGATGCCATTGAAAAGGTGATCGGCAGCAGCACGAAACTTCTTTTCACTGAATCTCCCACCAATCCATATCTGAAAGTTATTGATCTGGAGAAACTGGCTGACCTGGGAAAACGCAGCAATATATTGACAATTGTAGACTCAACTTTTGCTACGCCGGTAAATTCACAGCCTCTTTCGTATGGCATTGATATGGTCATTCATTCATGCACGAAATACCTGGGCGGGCATAATGACTTAATCGCAGGAGCAATAGCGGGCCGCCAGGATATGATTGAGCAAATTCGGGACTTCAACAGCACCCTGGGCGCTATTTCCACACCGGAAACGGCCTATATGCTGGAGCGCGGTCTTAAAACGCTGAATCTTCGCGTCAGCCGTCAAAACGATACGGCCATGCGAGTAGCCCAAAGACTAGAATCACACCCCCGGGTTCAGCAGGTGTTTTATCCCGGCCTCGAATCCCATCCCCACAATGAAATATCCTTGAGGCAGATGAGCGGATTTGGTGGAGTGATCAGCTTTTTACTGGACGATGACTTCGAAGGAACAGCCCATTTCATTGATGCGCTTAAAATACCCGCCATCGCCCCAAGCCTCGGCGGCGTTGAGTCTCTTGTAGAACAGCCGGTACTGATGGGGTATTGGGATATTCCGCGCGCCGAACGAGAAAGGCTCGGAATGTATGATAATCTGGTACGGCTTTCGACCGGGTTAGAAGACGTTGAAGAACTGCTGGATGATATTGAATCAGCGTTTGCTTTCTGTGCATCTGTAAATATTCAGTGAACCCCGTTTACCACTGTCACCCCTGACCTTTAGTTTGGCGTGGCAGGCGGAATAACTGGACTGCGGGCAGCCCATTAGGCAGGCGCATCATGTCAAATCCATGGGGTTGTATTTCCTGTGCACCGGCTGCAGCGAGTTCGTACAAAATTGAAATATTTATTTCTTCCCACCACCCATAAGTGTCTTTCAATCGGTATATTTCGCTCCAATTGATTAAGATATGCGTAATTCCATGTTCAACATACAATCGGTGTATTGCGTCGACTGGATGGTGACCTGCTTGCAAATATTCAACCAATAACCCCTTTTCCCACACACTGGAGTAAATAATATTGGGTGGATACTTGAAGGCTTTAGCATCGGAAACGGAAAGCAGTTTATCTTCGGGGGCCATTTCTTCAAATATCCAGGAATATTCTGGCATTTTATTAATTAAATTCGGATATGACCAGCCTTGTATTCCTGTTCCGGCATACGGTTCATTGAAATAAAGGGTATGGATTTCGAAATAATTAAAAATCAGGGTGCAAAATAGTATGCCATAGCCGGCAATCACGGCTTTCTTAACGCTCAATTTGATTCTCATTTTATTGTAAAGTCTTACAAAAAAACTGCTTGCCAGGATAGCAACAGGTGCAGCCGCCGGTAATAGAAATCTCGCCGGCATATGTGTGGCAAAAGCCCACACCGCTATTTGCAGTCCAAAACAGCACAAAGAAATGAGTTCTAACTTATTTAATGGTGTTTTTTTGAAAAGGAAATTAGAATAAACGGATATAAAGGCCAGAGCGGTTGTGAAGGGACCAAATAACGGTACGTTAGTGAAAGTTCTATAAACCTGTCTCGGAATTTGACCATACGGTCTCGGTGCATGGCCGGAATCCCATAATAATGCGGATTGGGAGCACCAGTGCCCTTTCCCAAATAATTCCGTAAAAAGAGGGAATATCGGGTTCCCGGTATTGAAATAGTTCCGAAGAAGCCAGGGCGAAAATGCTGCTATGCAAAGGAGAACTGATATAAGGAAATCACATATACTTCTGCGTTGATATAATGTCATCGTGAACAAAATGAAGAAGATGGGGAAAGCGACAAACCCCACGCTCAGGTACTTTACGCCGCATGCCGCTCCGCATAAAAGTCCAATTATCACCAGAGAGCGTAATTGCCCGCAGGCGGAATCCGAATCCTTTTCCAACCAATAATGCAGCCATATCAGTGCCAAAACCATATACGCAACCTGGCTTAATTCTACAAATGAAAGCCAACTAACATTAATTACCGCCGGCATAGATGCGAGGAAAATCCCCGACAAATAGCGCGTTCGCTGACTTTTAACTGGCAGGGCGAACACAAGCGCGGCCAGCGTAAGGATGCCCCAGAGCCCATGGGTTAATTGTGCGACATAAATACCCTCATATGCTCCCCCCCGCAGGCACATTCCGATGAGATAAAGCATGTGCGCGCCCAGCGGATAATTGCTGTATGTGTTATGAGGGAGAAAGGTAATACGGCCTGCTTCAAAAAATTCGCGGGGAACTTGTAAATGATAGGAAACGACATCATATGCATCGCTAACGGCCATGCCGAAAAAACCGGGAGGATGAGCTCCGCCACTCAGCCATACAGCAGCAGCGATCGCAAGTGCAGATATTGTAATAACCTCTAAAAAACTGAAACTGTCCTGAAAATGAATTGAAAACAAGCGAGGTAAAGCAGCCCAAAGAGCAAAACCAAAACCGACAAATGTCATCAGCCACCAAAACCAGCCGGTGAGCGCAAAGTTTGTCAATGAACCGCTTATAAGAATGCTTATGCTCAACAACCATAATCCCAGAGCAGTATATGAACATGCCTTTAATCCTGAGTTAACATCCTTTGGCAATAACCAATGAAATGCAGCCCACCCCCAACCTGCACCAGCGAGAAATATTAAAACGGATACGGGTAAATCATACAATAACACTCCTAATGTACCTACCCAGCCGGCGTTTGGACCTAAAAAAATGGTCAGGCATAAAAACATCAATACGGGAAGAAAAAAAAACCATGTTGGATTGAAGCGATAACTAGTGTTGGATATATTGTTACTTGCCGGGATTGTCATTAAAAAAGCTCGCACTTATCTTTAATATTATCCTGGAGAAACTGAATGTATTCACGTAATTTTTTTGCCTCTTCCTGAATTTTTACAGTTTGACTGCCATCGTCTTCCAGCATATCATCAAGTTCTGCAATGATATTATTTGTCGATTTTATCAACTGGAGCATCTGTTGAGGTTTCATGTTTTATTGAGGTATCGGGTCAAAATGAATTGTGCGGAAAGCCGGTCAACCTTTTCTTTTCTTTCACTACGATTCGCTTTCATTGCGGTTAGAGCGCGGTTGGCGCGAACGGAAGTGTAGCGCTCGTCGACAAAAATGAATTCAACATCGGGCAGCTGACGTTTCAATTTTTTTACGAAACCACGCGTTTTCCTTGCCATCTGTCCCTGGGTTCCATCCTTATGTTTTGGCAGCCCGATGACAATTTTAGTAACATTTCTTTCAACAGCCAAATTTTTTATTTTATCTATCTCTTCGCCGCACGTATCGGTCTGGATAGTTGGCAGGCCGAGAGCTATTTTATGGGAGGGATCAGTTACGGCAACACCTATCCTGCAGTCACCAAAGTCGAGTGCCAAAATAACCATAGAAAAATTAACCTATATAAGTCCAAGTTCGCGTTTCCATTTTTCAACATCCTTACGGCCCATATTTTTGATGCGTGGTTTTTCAGCACCTTTATTTTTCATGGATTGAGATTGCTGTTCAGTTTTTTTCATCAAAAATTCATTGAAACTTATTACCGGCATCGATTTCGCACCTCTATCTTTCACATGAGCAATTAACCTCTTATCATTGGTTATGACAGTTAAAGCTTGAGGATATTTACATTCATTCACGATTTGGATTATTTTTTTGTCAGCATCTCTTGTATGAATTACTACGCCTTTGCCGATCTTTTGCTGAGATATACGCGTGGAGTCGAAAACAATACAGAAAGTGACATTTTTCCCGGAAGCGTATTGATTGACACGATTTATGAGTCCATCTTTTTGCAATTCAAAATTTTTTTGATCGGCATTATCAAAAAATTTAATGTAATTGCACCCGTCGATGATGTACTCCATGATCTGATCCCTCAGAGTAGTAGCCTGAAATAATCGCTATGCTCCCATGATTATTATCGAAATAAGCGACTGAAGAGCTCAACGGCGTTGCCGAATAATAATATGTCTGGTCTTCTACAACCAACACCCGTATAGGAAAGGTGATTATGCGTACGGGAGTTGTAATGACTCGTCGGGTAATACCGCATCCCGTGCTGAATATAACGCAGGAAATGAGTGTTAAAAATATAATTATGCTGGTTTTCATAAATTGGTTCCAATTCAAGTTTTTTGATAAAAGAGAACACAGGGTAAATTATTATAAGATACCAGTGTTTTTATTTCAATGTTTTGGAATATTCATTTCATAGACTTTCACCTCTCCTTACAGCTTCATTGCCATATTTCAGTTTAATATCATCAATTGTTTTATCGAGCTTATGCCACTTTTCCTGTTTCGTTCGGTTTTGACAGTCACGTTCAAACAAAGTTGTTTGAGCTAAGAGGGCTTTTCGGAGTCCTTCAGCAGTGACACCTATCAAACGTATTTTACGTTTTTGAATATTTATACTTGAGAATTTTTTTTCAGCGGCTTCAAATATTTCATGATCCGAATTTGCCGGCTCCTTCATAGTATGTGCCCGTGTAAGAGTTTCAAAATCTTCAAATCGTATTTTGAGGCAAACCGTTCGGGCTTTATAACCTGAAGTACGTAGTCTGAATGCCACATTTTCGCTAAGCTGCATGATTTTACTTTCAACTAATTCTATATCATCCGTATCTTCTCGGAATGTGTGCTCTTTCCCAATCGATTTATTGTCACTTTTATCTTCTGCAACATAATCTTGTTGGATATTTCTTTATATCGTGCGCCTCTGACCGGCAGGAAAATTGCATCAGGGCACCGTTTATATGCCTGGCTGATGGGCATTGCGCTGTGAATGCCATATTGCCGCGCTTCATAAGAACATGTGGAGACCACCCCACGCCCATCACCTTCCTGCGGGTCGGCCCCCACAACAACCGGTTTACCCCTAAGCGCAGGATTGTCAAGCTGCTCTATAGCTGCAAAAAATGCATCCATGTCAATATGGATGATTGTGCGGGGGACTTTTGCCGTTCTTTGGTTTCTATTCATGCCCAATATCTCTGTTTTAGGAGCTAATGTAAACGAATTTCAGTCGGCC
>PUNP01000849.1 GCA_003551785.1 Candidatus Brocadiaceae bacterium
AAGTGATTGCGAATATTAATGAAAGGGTGTTGCCTGAATCAACTAATCCCAACTATGAATTCAACTATTTGGATATTGGCAGTGTCGGGACGGGGAGTCTTTTTGAACAACCAACCCGTGTTCGTTTTGAGGATGCGCCTTCAAGAGCACGGAGAATAGTGCAAGAAGGTGATACTATAGTCTCGACCGTAAGGACTTATCTGAGATCTGTTTATTTCTTCCCTAAAGAGGTAGAAGAGCTTATTGTATCAACAGGATTTGCAGTTTTGACACCTCAAATGGGTATTTTACCTGACTTTCTGGGGATCGCGTTGCAAAGTGATCCGTTTATCAATCGAGTTACAGCTTATTCAACCGGAACTTCTTATCCTGCAATATCTGAATCCTGTTTTGGGAGTTTGCAGATAGCAGTGCCCTCTTCAACAAAAGAACAACATTTGATAACTAAAAGGGTAAAACATAATATAGAGGCAACAAATAAAGCTATTTCTGTGGCCCAACGCGAAATCGACCTCGTTCAGGAATACCGCACGCGCCTGGTTTCTGATGTCGTGACCGGAAAAGTGGACGTGCGGGATATAGATGTCTCTGAAGTGTCTGCTGAGGATGAAAGGAATGCCGGCGGCCATTTTGAAATATCGGAAACCGAACCGGCCGGGGAGGTGGAAAAATGATAACGCGCGAAGATTCTTCACAATCCCGGGGGGATTTTCCACGTCGGCGCGATGGCGGTCCCTGGGTTTCAGTCCGCATTTGCGGGTCCCCACCCCTTTCCGCTTGACAATCTTTACGTATCAGGTTAAGATATAAAATGAATGTGAATGGATATAACTTTCAAAACCAAAAAGCTGAAAGGACTTTTCAATTCACAACATAAGCTCCAGAAAGAACATGGCGCGGCAATGGCGAAAGTCATAAGACAGCGAATGGATGATCTCGAAGCTGCCGATAATCTTGAAACCATGCGCTATTTGCCCGGCAGGTGTCATGAGCTCAGAGGAAATCTAAAAGGATGTTTTGCTGTTGACCTGCGCGGGAGTTTTCGCCTTATTTTTCGTCCGGAAGGTCATATCGATCGATACAAAAAGCCTGACGGAGGTATTGACTGGAATAGAGTTGTGGCAATTCGGATTGAGGAGGTGCAAGATTATCATGGTTAATGAACTAATCAAAAATGAATATATGCCGGATGTTGTTTCCCCCCCCGGCGAAACCCTGCGGGATATATTGAATGAACAGGACATGTCACAGATTGAGCTGGCCGACCGTACCGGGCATACTGAAAAGCATGTCAGTGAAATCATCAATGCTAAAGCCGCTATTTCCCATCAAATGGCGTTGGAACTGGAACGTGTTTTGGGGACACCGGCTTCATTCTGGAACAACCGTGAAGGCAGGTACAGGGAATATCTGGCGAGGAGCAAAGCAAAGCAGAATATGGAGAAAAAGAGCCATTGGCTGGCGAACTTTCCTGTAGCGGACATGATCGATAACAGTTGGCTACGGGGTTTTAAATCAAAATCCGACCAGCTGCAGGAATTACTGAATTTCTTTGGCATCGCCCAACCGGAAAATTGGGAAAAATTCTGGTCAACGGAAACCGTCCTGTACAGGCTTTCTGCCGCTTTTGAAATCAACCCTTATGCACTTTCCGCGTGGCTGCGCCAGGGAGAACGGCAGGCTTTGCAGCGTGAGACGAACCGGTTCGATAAACAGGCGTTTAAAAAAGCGCTGGGCAATATCCGAGGCTTAACCCTTCATCCGGCAGAAATGTTCAGCATAGAACTTCAGAACGCCTGTGCAGAATGCGGAGTGGCCGTAGAATATGTCAAGCAGTTGAAAGGGTGCTGTGTGAGCGGAGCCGCTCGATGGCTGTCAAAACGCAAACCATTAATCCAACTCTCGCTGCGCTATAAAAAAGATGATCACTTCTGGTTCAGTTTTTTCCACGAAGCGGCTCATATTTTGCTTCATTCAAGAGAGAATATCTTTCTTGATAATAATGAACAAGATGATGAAAAAAACGATCAAGACTTGGAAGATGAAGCCAATGAATTTGCTGCCTCGGTACTTATTGATCAGGAAAAGTTCCATGAACATTTTGCCGGGAAGAAAAGAATTAGTAAAAAAGAAGTGCGCGAATTCGCAGAAGCACAAGGTATTGCTCCGGGGATTGTTGTCGGTCAGCTCCATTATCATGAATATTGGCCTTATCAAAACGGACAAGGTCTCAAGAAGACGTTGAAATGGCCTGAATGAACTATGCACAGTATTGACCCTTATTTGACGGCTATTTGACTGCGCCCTTGCCGCTGGCCATATACGGCAGGGTAAACTCACAATCATGCTACATATTGTAGCCACTGCTGATTTCTTATTTGACGGCTATTTGACTGAGTATTTAAAACGGGATGCATTGGAGGTCAAAATGATCGGAAAAATTAAAAGAGTAGGGCTTCGAGAGGTGTGGCGACATGAGGCTCATGATTTCACGACCTGGTTGGAAGAGGAAAAGTGGCCGGAAGCGCATGAGGCTATGATCGACGCGATGATTCGGTTGCATAAATCACTCCAACCTTATCTCGATAAACTGGAAGTTCACAGGAGATAGCATGATATCAACAACCGATACTTCGGAAAAAGGATTGGAAACGCTGATTGTGAAATACCTTACCAGTAATAGCGATACTGCATCAGATTCCAAGACATTAGAAACCTCACCGGAGTATGCAATCGGAGGTTATGTGCAGGGACGTTCTGAGGATTTTGATCGGGATCACGCCGTGGATATCGCAAAACTGCAGGATTTTGTTGGCATAACTCAACCCAAAGCTGCCGAGGCACTCGATCTGTATAACGATTCGCCGCAACGTAACCAGTTTCTGCACCGTCTGCAAGGTGAAATCGCACGAAGAGGAATCATCGACGTGCTGCGAAACGGCGTCAAACACGGCCCCGTGCATCTGGATGTTTTCTACGGCTCCCCTACCCCCGGCAACATCAAAGCACAAAATTATTTTGAGGCCAATATCCTCAGTGTTACCCGACAGCTCCATTACAGCAAGGATGAAACGCAACTGGCACTGGACCTCTGCCTGTTTATCAACGGTCTTCCCGTAGCGACGTTTGAACTCAAGAACCGGCTAACCAAGCAGACGGTCGATGATGCCGTGCAGCAGTACAAAAGGGACCGCAATCCGAAAGACCTCCTCTTTCAGTTCGGCCGGTGCATCGTTCATTTTGCCGTCGATGACCAGGTAGTAGCGAAACGAAAAATAGGCGGTCAGGCACGGGCCATGGTAGTCTGCGGTGGAGTTCAGCGTGCCATCCAGTACTACCATACCATCTCCGATTACCTTAGGGAACGCAAAAGCCCTTATCGTTCTTTGGTGGCTTTTTCAGGTGAACGGGAATATGGCGGACGGAACGTAACGGAAGCGTCTCTGAATGGTTTTTCGGATAGCCGAACAAAAGAGGAATTTCGCAACGATCCGTATCGTTTTCTGGTGGTAGCTGATAAGTTCCAGACAGGTTACGACGAACCGCTGCTGCATACGATGTATGTTGATAAACAGCTTTCAGGGGTCAAAGCGGTGCAGACGCTTTCACGGCTCAACCGGGCTGATCCGAGAAAAGAAGATGCTTTCGTGTTAGATTTCATGAACGATGCCGATACTATAAAAAATGCGTTTGCTGACTACTACCGCACGACTGTCCTCAGTGAAGAGACCGATCCCAATAAACTGCATGATCTGAAAAACTCGCTGGATATGCACCGCGTTTACGCCTGGGAACAAGTAGAGGATTTGGTACGTTTGTTCCTTGAAGGGGCGGAAAGAGACACACTTGATCCTATTCTTGATGAGTGCGTCAGGATTTATATTAGTGACTTGGACGAAGATGCTCAAGTTGATTTCAAAGGAAAGTCAAAAGCGTTTGTGCGTACCTATCAATTCCTTTCCTCTATCTTACCCTACACGAGTAAAGAGTGGGAAAAGTTGTCTATATTCCTTAATTTCCTCACCCCAAAACTCCCGGCTCCTGTTGAAGAAGACCTGGCAAAAGGCGTTTTGGAGTCTATTGATATGGAGAGCTACCGTAGTGAAAAACGTGAAACGATTAAGCTTTCGTTAGAAGACAGAAACGGTGAGGTTGATCCGGTACCACCAAGCGGTGGCGGGCATATGCCGGAACCCGAGCTCGACCATTTGAGTAACATAATAAAAGCATTTAACGAACAATGGGGAAATATCGAATGGGACAATTCCGAGCGCATTCAAAAAGCCATAACGGAAGATATACCAAACCAGGTAGCTTCTGACAGGGCTTATCAGAACGCTATGAAGAATAATGACAAATCAGCGGCTCGTCTGGAACACGACCGTGCGTTAGGCAAAGTCATACTTGCCATGCTGTCGGACGATACAGAGTTGTACAAGCAGTTCAGCGACAATCCTGACTTTAAAAAATGGCTATCTGATATAAATTTCCATCTGACTTATACTGATAAAGCTGGATAGCTTAAAACGATACAAATAGCCGATAACTGGACGTAGTGTATAAAGCAGTGATGAAAGCGGTAAAAAAAATCGTTCTGTGGCTTGAAATAGAAGATAATCGGATTCGTAATGCCCAAAAATGGTTTGGGTATCTTTTTTAAAAACGGAAAACGATTTCAATATGGTGTTTTTTATTGAGTGATCTAAACAACTCTCTTAGCGTCAAAGAAAGGAATTTAATCAAAAGCCATTTGGAATTCTATCGTTCATTAGATAATGGTGAAAGGATTCCCAGCACAAAGAAGCAAAGACATTTTGTTGCTGTGTGCCACGGCAAATCTGCTCCAGAAACAGAACACGAATGGGCGTATATGAATTATAAAATTCTCGTTCATAAAGGAGAAAACAGTAAACAAAACCAATCTGAAAATGGCCCAGATTCTCCGGATTTCGATTCAAAGAATGCTGATTTTGTCAGCAGCGTTGTTGACGTTCCAGTTCGTCCGTGCGCATCTTGTAATACACCAATTTCACCTTCACGCTTAATAGCAAAACCGGAAGCGCAATTATGTATAGAGTGCAAAGGACGACAAGAAAAAAACAAGGTAAATCCGGAAGTAAGTGAAAAATTATGCCCTCGCTGCAAAACACGTGGCATAGAATCTCATATGGTATGGCGAACTCCTAACGACCCAAATAAGTATAAGATATCATATTTTCTGGGGTGCAGCCGTTTTCCTGAATGCAAATACACAATTTGATTGGAATGCTTTTTGAAATTAAAGTATTTCGGAGGGCGAACCGACTTAATCAATATAAGTTCGAGTGAATGAATATGACCTATGAACCTCAAAAACCTTATAATGCCCTGCCAATGCTTCCGCCTGATGCGGAATTGGAAACCAGAGCCTTGCTCAAACAGTGCATCGCTGCCAACAAGGCACTGGCTGAACTGAAAGGTGTCGGCCGGCTTATTCCCAATCAGGCCATGTTGATCAATACCCTCCCAATCAGGGAAGCCCAGGCCAGCTCGGAAATTGAGAACATCGTCACTGACCAGCGATCAGCTCTTCCGCGCAGCAGTAGCTAAAGATACACAAATCGATCCTGAAACGAAAGAGGTACTTCGCTATCGAACCGCACTTAAACTGGGCTATGATGAATTGTCGCATCGCCCTATATCTACAAACCTGATGTGCGATATATGTTCTGCGCTGCGTGACCGGCCGGTGGATGTGCGTAAGACACCGGGAACCAAACTCGCCAACCCGACGACGGGAAAAGTCGTTTACACGCCTCCGGAAGGTGAGAACGTGATACGGGACAAACTCTCCAATCTTGAAAAATTTATCCATGAAGACAATGATCTCGATCCCCTGATTCGCATGGCCGTGATGCATTACCAGTTTGAAGCTATTCACCCTTTCCCGGATGGAAATGGAAGAACGGGCCGGATATTGAACCTCCTTTTTCTCATCAGCAGAGGACTGCTGGATATACCAGTACTCTATCTCAGCCGCTACGTTATTCAGCATAAAAGTGATTATTATGCTCTGCTCCAG
>PUNP01000754.1 GCA_003551785.1 Candidatus Brocadiaceae bacterium
TATATTTGACGGCAGTGTAAACGATAATATTCAGTGATTACGTCCAGTAGGATAAGGAGGACTTATGTTAAAACGCCCTAATTCTAACAGGAAATTCACATGTTGTCAACATTAGGATTATCCCCGTGCGACGCTCTCGTAAAGCAGAAGATATATGTCTGTTCTACCTTACCATAAAAATTTCCCCAAAGCCTTAGCGCCCGAAAATACCCCCCTAAAAACGCTTCTAAGCCTCCAGCGGAAACACTCATTGTGAACTGAGACATTTTATACCGAACACAACGCCCTTTATGCTATATAAATCAGGCTTTGATCGCTTCCCATGTATTTAACCGCAATCTATTTACTCTGATTTGGTGACACCATTTCGTGCCGTGACACCATTTCGTGCCATTTCGTGTGACACCATTTCGTGTGACCCATTTCGTGTGATTTCATGTGCTTCCAAGAAAGCGAAAATGTGATCCCACGCTTCGCCGCCGTAAGTATAGGGTTCGAGATTGTTGTGGTCGCCCGGCAGGGGAGCCAAAACAGCTTCGCCGGCAGCATTATCTTTGAGTTTTTGGGAGTGGTGAAAAGGGGTGAGTTCATCTTCACGTCCGTGAAGCAGCAGCAACGGGCCGTTGTAATTCCGTACTGCTTCCAGGTTGTTAAATTTATCCCGCATGAGGAATCCAGGGTAGAAGTAGCGTCTGGCCATCGCCCGGATGCTGGTGAATGTCGAACTTAATATTAAGGCCGCCGGCGGGCGTTTGCCGGCCAGAGAACAGACCACACCGCCGCCAAGTGAGCGGCCGTGGAAGAAGATTTTATCTGCATCGACCTCCTCTTGTTCGGTGATTTTGTCATAAAACCGGACAAAGTCACTAACTATAGCCTTCTCCGACGGTCTTCCGTCGCTGAAACCATATCCGCGGTATTCGGGAATCAGTATATGGAATCCGGCGTCCCTGTAGGGCTTGAGCAGAGGTGCCCAGGACTCGGCGAGGTCGGCGTTGCCGTAGGCGAAAATAACGGCAGGCAGCGGCTGAGCGACATCAGTAGTCGATGCCAGAAACCACGCTTTTGTTATTCCCTGGTCGGTTTCAATCGACCATATATCCAAATCGGGAAAACTGGCAGCGGCTTCGGGATCGTGTTGGGTGAAATGACGCGGGAAGACGATGCGTCTCTGAATTACGCAGCCCAGCAAAAGATAAGCAATGTATATTCGGGTTATATAGAGTAAGATGTTCAGCAATGAAGTTTTTCTCCGATTCAGTTTGCTTTCGCCCTGATTGTCGTCATTTGTCATGGTGATCTCTCGAATTTTGCTTCTATGTATTTGATTTTTTACTGCTAAAATACCATAATTAAAGTATAGTTACAAATCAATAGGCGCTTTTTAATTATTGGGAGCCGCGGAGAGCGCTATAGTATATAAATTGTGATTTTCTTTCTTTTTTGGCAAAAAGGTGCAGGCGGAATGTATGACAGGCTTCTTGCCTGTCCAGGACGCACGCAGGGATGCGTGCTATAAGAATGACAGGCGTCCTTGTCTCACTATACAGCTTATGTTGCACCTTTTCGGACAAGCCCCTGGTTGCATGTTAGTTGTTTGTAAAAAGACAGTTAAGTTTTTTTAATCTAGCAGTTTTTCCTCTTTTCATGTCGCCTGTCATTTGTCTGACTCGTTGGCCGTTCATTCGCAACCAGCAACGACTTTTCCGGCTTGTCCGGGTTATGTGCGTATAGTTTTATTACAAGATGGAGATTAAACGAATGAAACAAGAATCACTGGACGTTTTAAGAGAACTGAGCTGTATGCAGGGTATTTCGGGTTTCGAGCATGAAGTCAAAGATTATATGAGAAATCAGCTTGACGGGTTTGGCGACTTTCAAAGTGATAATCTCGGCAGTTTGATCTGCACAAAAAAGGGAACATCCGATTCGCCAAAGATCATGATACCCGCTCATATGGATGAAATTGGATTTGTTATCAAGGATATAGACAAAACCGGCTGTCTGCGTTTTGCACCTATTGGCGGCTGGCTCGATCAGGTGCTGCTGGGCCACCAGGTAACCGTCCAGACCCGCCATGGCGATTTGCCGGGGGTGATTGGCTGTCAACCTCCGCACCTTATGGATAAGGAAAAAAGGAATAAGGTGATAAAACGAAAACAGATGTTTATCGATATCGGCGCAAAAGACAAAGAGGAAGCGCAAGAAATGGGCGTCAGGATCGGAGACCCGGTGGTTCCCAAACAGAATGTCACTCACCTGGAAAACGATAAATATCTTTTAGGTAAAGCCTGGGATAACAGAGTCGGCTGCGCTTTACTGATCGAATTGATGAAAGAACTCAACGGCATCCGCCACCCCAACACCGTCCACGGCGTCGGTACAGTCCAGGAAGAAGTCGGCACCCGGGGTGCCGAAACAAGCGCAGATGTCGTCAATCCCGATTTCTGCATAGCTCTGGATGTAGGTTTAGCTACCGATATCCCGGGGGTTGAAAATGAGGTGGAAGTTAAATTAGGCGGTGGCCCGGTGCTGTATATGGTCGATGGGGGCACGATCTCGCATCTTAAATTCAGGGACTATGTACTCGACCTCGCTGAAGAGCTTGATATACCGCATCAGATAAGTATGATAGAGGGCGGAGCTACCGACGCACGTTCTATACAGCTCCATTCAAAGGGCGTTGCCTGTGTTGTGCTCGGTATTCCTGCACGATATATTCATAGCCATGCAGGCGTTATCCATTCGGACGACTATGATGCTATGCTCCAGCTTTTGGTTGAGATTATCCAGGGGCTGAATCAAGAACTAAGTGACGTTATTTTGGAGAGATAATCCATATATAATCCCTAAATCAGCGTATTTTAATTATGTGTTTTTATTGGAGATTATCACATGTTTTTTAATTCGGTTATTTGCGGAAGACGCGGGGTAATGTTTGCCTTGGGGACAGCGGTGATGATTTTATTTTCAGCCGCTTGCTCAAATGATGATATTGAAAATCACACAGCGGAGGCTGATGCTGAAATTCGGCAGCAGGATGTCAATGGGGGTGAAGAACAACGTGTCAGCCTTGAATTTGTCGATTCCAGGCGCTATAAGGAGGTCCTTGAGCAGTTCAGGGGGGATGTGGTAGTCGTGGATTTTTGGGCGACATGGTGTCCGCCATGTGTTAAAAGTTTCCCGAATTTCATCGAACTACATCAGGAATACAAAGAAAAGGGAGTTACGGCAATTAGCGTCAGTGCTGATTTTCCAGGGGAAGAAGATGCCGTGTTAGATTTTCTCAAAGAACACAATGCTGAATTCACAAATTTGAAAATTCAAGTCGATGATCCTGATGAATTCATATCATCGGTGGGCAACCGCTGGAGCGGCGACTTGCCTGCCGTCTTTGTCTATAATCAGGAAGGGGAACTTCTCGAAGAATTTATAGGTTCCGGAGGAGTCTCCCGAGCCAAAAATACCGTTGAGGAGCTATTGAGTGATGATGAATAATTTTTACCACAAAACAATTAAAAAAAATCGCCTATCTCCGTTTGTTGTATGCATGATTGTCGCAGCATCGCTGTTTGTCAGGGTTAATTCAACCCTGATTTCAAACGTTATAGCCGCGGAAGAAGATGCTGACGTTTCTGTGACCGTCGAAATGGAGCATGATGCAGTTAAAGCGGGGGGGATGCTTAACTTGCACCTTTCACTGGATATACCGGAAGGATGGTACCTGTATGAACATATGATGTCCGCCGAAGTCTCGGAAGCACCGGAAGATATCATTACTCAGGACAGAGTTTCGGTCAATTGGCCGGAGCCACGACTTAGATACGATCCGCATCTTGATGATGAAATCGAGATATATGAAGGTTTTTTGGATGGCGATATGCAGGTGCCTATAGCTGCTTCTGCTGAGCCGGGGGAATATAACATTACTGTGACTGTGGGTTACCAGGCTTGTACAGAGGAGATATGCTATATCCCATCACGAGTTCAGAGGGATATAACTTTCGAGATCAAGGAGGGCGAAATTGAGGCCGCTCCCGGTGTCGAAACGGAAATAGAACAGCCGGATGAGCCTGAACCGGGGACGACTGTTTGGGAAGGCGAAAACGGAGGTTTGGAGGAGCGGTTGGGAGAAGAAGCGGGTATCGGGTTAATATTGTTGATTTCATATTTAGCCGGACTCGCCTTAACGCTTACGCCATGTGTCTATCCCATGATACCGGTGACAATCGCGGTCATCGGGGCTTCTAAAGCCGAAACCAAAACCGTTGCTTTCATGAGGTCACTGATTTACGTTTTAGGCATAGGTTTGACCTATGCAGCGGTAGGTACGCTGGCGGCCGCCTCAGGAGCGGCATTCGGCGTGCAGCTTCAGCACCCTCTGGTTTATGTCACGCTTGCCGTTCTGTTCACACTCTTCGCGCTGTCGATGTTCGGGTTGTTTGAGATTAACATTCCCGCCAGCTGGCAGTCGAAAATTCAGGCCGGGCTGCGGGGGAAAGCCGGATTGTTAGGGCTTCTGCTGACCGGTATGCTTTCAGGAGTTGTTGTGACCTCCTGCGGCGCGCCCATCGTTTTTGCTGCACTCAGCTTCATTGTGGCGACCGGCGATTTGTTGCAGGGTTTTGTCATTTTTTCCGCTATCGCCTGGGGAATGGGCACGCCGCTGGTATTGGCCGGCACCTTCAGCGGTGCGCTGCAGCATCTCCCTGAATCCGGAGGTTGGCAGCAATTAGTGAAGAATATCATGGGCGCGGCTTTAGTGGGGGCATCACTCTATTTCATTTACCTGAGCGCTTTGCTTTCACCAGAGCATTTCTCTTTATTGATCAGCGCTGTGCTGATAGTTGCCGCCGTCTACATAGGGGCATTTGATCGGATTTCACCCGAAGTTGGCGGCTGGCTGCGTGCGCGTAAATCGGCTGGAATCCTGCTGATTATGGGCGCCGTGTATTTAGTGCTGCCGCATATCGGGCTTCAGCCGGGGCGAGAAGCTGAATCACCGGCTATTGATTGGCAAACATCGATAGAAGCTTCATACGAGAGGGCCGAGCAAGAAAATAAACCCATTATATTTTACTTCTCCACCGACCAGTGTCCGGCGTGCAGACGATTGGAAAGACGCACATTCCCCGACAGTCGAGTTGTCGGTGAGTCGGGTAATTTTATTCCTGTTAAGTATCATGCATCTCCTCTGCACGGTGAAGGTTCCGAGCAAGTTATGGATGTGCTCGACGAATTCGGGATAAAGGGTTTCCCCACTATTTTATTGGCTGACCCGCAAGGGAACACTCGCAGCAGAATAGAAGGTGTATTTATAGGTCCCGAGGAATTGGCGGAGCGAATGCGTGATTTCAGGCAGGCAATACGATGAATGCAGTTTTTGCAACAGATTAGACTCATTCGTTACAAACCATAATGTACATGACCGGGAAATTAATGTTTGATTAGAAGCTTGATATTAAATCCCTGGTAAAACACTTAGCATCATCGCCGGCACAGGGCACGGTGGTGACGTTACGGGATTCACGGATGTCTTGAGAAAATGGCTAATAATATCTGTAAATTTGACGTAGAACCAAAGAAGTGAATTTCCGCCAATTCTCATTGATATGCGGAGCATCACTAACGCCTTAGTGCGAGGTGGTAATGTTCTGCGGGTCAAAAAATATTAACTATCTGATTTGAGGATATACTATTGATCAGCCGTATTGAATGTGTGCTTTTTTTGATGCTGTTATTTTTCTCACCTGGAATCAGCCGTTCAGCAGCAGGGGGGGGCGAGGATACAGCGGCTGCGTTATCTTTCAACGCGGACGAAATGGAGGTTGACGGTGAGTCCTGGCGCCTGCGGGAGCATTACGGTTCGTGGTATTCTGGTTCACCTTTCGGGAAGATGCTGCGCGGCTCGCGCGGCGGCGAGGGGGAGGCGCGTATGAGGATCGATATCCCCGAGGGGGGCGAATACTCTCTCTGGGTGCGCTATCTCGATATCAGCCGTTACCGGGGGCCGTTCAGAGTCGAGATATACCAGGATGAGGAGTTACGCGGCGA
>PUNP01000955.1 GCA_003551785.1 Candidatus Brocadiaceae bacterium
AAGAATTGATAGCAAGCTCAGCGTTAATGCCCAGCAGAGCTCTTGGCAAGGTTTCGATCGCGTCTTTTACAACAGAAGGCATAACCCGAGGGTCCTCTATCACTTTTAGCTGCTCCATAAGAGACTGCTCAAAATGCTTGCTGTTAACAAGGTCTTGCCATCGATTATAAGTGCTTTTCCAATGTGATGCACGGTTGTTCAGCTGTTTATCTGTTACGGTCCCGTTGAGGATGTTGCGCTCTATGGCAAGAGCGATTAAATGATAAGCTATAGCAATATTATGCTTAGCGTCAATTCCAACTTTATCAAGACCTTCCATTTTACGCCAATATTTTAATGCAATGTTAAGTTCTTGTTTATTGGTCAGGCTTATTCCCATTTTAGCCAACTCTTGAGAGTGCCGGAACCAGAAAATTCCATATAAAAACCACATAATGGGATCTTTTATTTTTTCAACAGCAGCATTGACCATATCCTTGTCAGTCAATGGTAATGGCAGAATTCCTCCGCTGTCGGATTCTGACATAATTCCGGAATCAATTTCAAAATCCAACTTTTTGCTTCGCTTGGAAATTTCCTTCATGGAAGCATTTATTGGAAGCCTCAAAACGCGACATGGGTGTTTCTCGTATAAGTCAGGGCCAAGGATACTTAGCAGCGGCTCATAGCTGGCATTATGCGTATATGATGTATTTGATTTGGACAGCAATTCCCCCGAGTATTCATCAGAGTACCCAGGTTCTGCACTTTCTGAGCATACACAATCGCTTATTGTAAGATTATCGGGCAAATCATCGATATTGAAATAAGAATATCTTTTCATGGCCAGCAGTTTGTCCTTGGGCTTTAATGTCAATTCGTCATATTCATTTTCTGTAACGACAAAATCTTGAGCCCGAGCCTTAAATGGTACATTATTACATAAAACCCAACCTTCACTCCCAGACTGATAATCTTCTTCATAATCACTCCCGAGCCAGAAGACTGTATCACCGTTTTCGTCCCTGTCAAAATCAGTAACCACTTTCGAGGCTGGTAACTTTATTTGCTCGCGAGAGTTTCTTCGTAAAACCTCTCTTTGAGCTAATTTATATTTTGCATAGACCTCTGTCAGCTTCAGACGGAGCCCACTTGATGCACATATAATCCAGGCTCCTACTGCCTCATCATCCCTTCTTAGAAACCACAGGTTGTCTTTGTTTTCATTTCCCATAAAATTGCTATTGTCCGCGGTCTACATAATGATTCCCTTACGCCATAACTGTAATTGGGAAGCGTATTTTGCTCGGAACGAATAGTCCTTATTTATGAGTTCCTCCAAAATATCTGCTGCCACCGGTAGCTTTCCTGGTAATTGTGATAATCTTACAGCTTCGGCAAGTCTATCCATTTGTTGCTTGTGATCTGTTGGGCTATGGTTCATAAAAATGGTTTTTGAGCTTTTTTCATTTTTACTGGGCGCAACAACCTTTCGGTCATTATTTTCAATCGGGCTCCACTGATTAAGAGCCTCCAAGAGATATGCAGCATTTGAATACCTTTTAGTTTGGTCTTTGGACAAACATCTCAACACTATGTCATCTAAATCTGCATCCACACGTATATTATAAAAACTAGGCGGCTTCAACTCGGTTAAAAATCTATCCGCATTGTCGATTCCTCTTTTATCCAGGCCTGGATATGGCAATGTATCGGTAAGTAGTAAATAGAAAGTCGTACCTATAGCCCATATATCCGCTGAGCAGGAATCGTGATTTTTCAGTGATTCCGGAGGCTTAAAGCTTAGTGTGCCCTTGGCACTGACCATAAGCGTCATTGGATTGACCCTTTTAGCTAAGCCAAAGTCGCTTACCCTGATAAGCATTCCATTTCTGTCGTATCCAACAAGTATGTTTTGTGGCTTTATATCGCGATGCACAATAGCCGGACTTTCCGCATGGGCCACAGAAATGCCTGAACATATCTGCTTTACTATTGCTACAGCTTCATCGACTGGCATCAATCGGTTTTTATACGATTGCCAGTAACGATCAAGAGTGCCGCCGGGCACATACTCCATAGTAAAAAAACTATATGTAAAGTTACCGGTTTCGAGTGTATTTGCATCAAACACCCTTACTATATTTGGATGTCCTATTCGCGACAGCAGAATGGCCTCATCGAGCATGGCTTCGATTTCTTTAAGAGACATCCCGCGCGTTTTTAATATCTTCAGAGCTTGCCTGCCAAGAAATCTGTGCTGAACCCGATAGACCTCTGCAAACGCACCCTCGCCGAGATACCGTTCAACGATATATGTTTGTCCAATGTGCTGTTCTTCATGTAAAAGAGGCATATAATTTATGAAAATATTGAAAATATGCGTTTAATATATGGCAATATTTTCATTCCTCCACAATACGAATTATTCAAACGCCCTTAGCAGCCATTCTACTACAACTTCTGGTTTTTCTGTGTCGTGCGGCACCTGCCAGCCGGTGAGCCAGCCTGCACGGCCTTGGAAATTGTGTATATGGCTAACTGTAAAACCCTGCTGTCGAAGCTCGTCTTCATATTTTCGGTCTATTCTCAGGAAAATACAAAGCCGCCTCTTCTGAATAGCAATATACAGCACATCCGAATCGCCCGCCTTATGGTAGCCGAAATATCGACTCCTCATGTTAAACTTCTCGGTTATGTTCGGGACTCTCTGCTGCAACTGTCTGCGAATTTCCAAGATCAGTTCCGTTGGATAATTCCTTAGCCAATGCGACCATTGCGGCTTATCCAGCAGACCGGTATCGGCTACTATTAAATACTTGCCCTTCTTGCCATTTCTTGCCATAGATTTTTCCTCCGCAAGCAAAGAACCCCGAACTTCAGTATTATCGATATTCGGGATGGTTTGCGGTTATCCATATTTCGACTTTATCCTGCAGTTCTTCAGCCAGCGCTATCATCTCATTTGCTTCGTCATTGCTTGTCGCGCCTGCCAAATCATACCCGGCCTGATTTCTTTTTTTCCGAAACATATCAAATTTTGTAATGAATTTTCTATCGGCTCCAATCGTATATGCCAGCGATTCGATAGTGTTTTGATGATGTGCTCCCTTACGGCCTATTCTATAACCGGATGCGGCCAAAGCGGCTTTGGCCAGTTGCAGAGCGGCGTTATACGCGATATTCAATCGCCAGTCAGCGCTCAGACCCGGAGATTTACAATCCCGCAAATCTCGGCGGGCAACCTCAAAAAGCTGCTCTATCTCCTGTTTGCTTGTCTTATGCTTTTTGAGCAGTCCACTATTTTCCCAGCTTTGCAAGCTCATCTTTATTACCCACTATAAAAATCTTCTCTGAACCAAGGACGGTGCTGACAAAATGGTCGTTCTTTTCAACTCGCTGTTTCCATTCGTCAATGCTGAATACAGACGGGTTAACCTCCCTTGCCAGCTTTTTCTGAGCAGAGGAGAGTGCCTCTGCCACCTGGCCGAAGTTGCAGGAGCCTATCAACATCAAATCAACATCGCTTTGGCTATCATAATCACCTTGGGCTATACTGCCAAAAATAAAAGCAATTTCGACACCTGCTCCTAACTGAGACAATGCTTCTGCAATGATGTCAGCGACCCCGGCTGTTTTGGTTATCAGTCCGACCAATTCCGAATAGAAAGGACACTTTGTATTGGCTTGGTAATATATCCTGTTGCCCTCTTTGGTTTTTGTAATAATATCGGCATTGGCCAGTCCGTTAAGCTCACGCCGAACAGTCCCCATTGCACAGCCGGTACGCCGTTGTATATCTCGAAGGTACCATCTTTGTCCGGGGCTAATAAAAAGAAGTACCAGCACCTCTTTTCTAACTCGCGGAAAAAGCCAGTCTATAGGGGCTTTGATTTCTTTTTTCTTTGTTCTCATAATGCGCACAATTGTGCGCTATAAGCGCACTTAAATCAAGATTCTTTTCCCAATTGTAACTTCCGTTTGGCCTAAGCATACTTTCCAAGCATCCCCAAATCCTCTAAAGCTTCCTTGATAGCGGGAAATTTACTTTCGGGGCATGGATTTTTCCTTTGTTTTTCTGCTCTATTACATGCCCTCTTTACTTCTAAGCCACACTTTTCTTTGGCGTCGGCTATCCAGCAAGTTTTTGGAGTAAAACCATACTTGCCCTTTACATATTCCTGAATTTTAGCATAGCTCATATTTAATTCTCCTATTTAATCGGCCAGCCGCCGTGGGTGTCTATTGTTTTGTCGATTTGGGTCATTAGCTTTATGGTTTCGCTGATGGCTACGACGATTTTGTGGTAGTGCTCTATGTCCTGATCGGTCAGTTTTCGTTTGGCTTTTTTGCGGTCGGCAAGCCATTTGTAGCAGACCTGATAGCCGCCTATGTGAAAGTTCCAGACATCCACAGGCAGGCCGTCAAAATACTGGGTCTTATTGATATACAGCCTGCCTTTGCCCTCGGCGACATCGGCAAGGGTCTTTTTCTTTTCGCCGACTTTCGTAACGGCATTATCACCGCCGACAGGGAAAGTCGTGATATGACCATTGAGCTTGTCAGATTCCATCAGGTGCAAACTCATCAGCTCTGCACCCAGAGGCACAAGCTCTCTAAATAGCTGCGTATCAGTTGTTACCGGCACACGAGGAAAATCTATTTTCAAGAACTCGGCATAGCGGCTACGGTAGCTCGGGCTGTGGAATACGCCATAGATACAGGCAAGCAAATCCTCAGGGCCGAAAGTCTTTTGCAAGTCACCCTTGCCGTCAGTTACGAAATCCAGACCGACCGACTCACTGAACTGCTCTACAAAGCTCGGCTCAAGATTGGGCGTGCGACCGTCCCTGCCCGCTGGCCATGGGCTACCCCTATTTGCAAATGTGTGCTGATAGCCTTTTTGCTCTTGCCCACCTGTATAAAGATATAATGGAAAGATTGTGCCACCACCACGTCGAAAGACATTTTGATCTACAATGGTTTTAGTGCAAAATAAAATGTCCCAAACTCCACCTGAAGCAGCTTGTCCTTGCCTCCCAACAATGAGGCCACTATTCGTTTGATTAAAGTGTTGGAGCACCCTTTTGTTTAGACGGGCAACAAGCAATTCATGCAAAACAATTGAACGGAAATCAAAAGGACGATATAGTTCAAGACTTACCGATGAGCTTATCTGGTTAACATTACTTATTTTTTTTCTAACTGCTTTTGCATTCCACTTGTCTTTATCTGTAAGTGGCAAACCAAAGTGAGCCACAGCCTCACCATCCGTTAAACTCGAATCAAAAAATATATTTAACTGAGTTACTAGCTCTTCGCCAGAAAATGCCGTTGCCAAAGAGTCTCGTTTGGTTATAAGTCCCAATGAATATTCAAAAAAAACTCTTGTAAGCAACCAATATTTATCATACTCAATTGTGATCTTAGAATCCTGCACGCAAAAAAGATACATGGATCTAGCTGGATTTAATGGCGAGCGAGGTTTGAGGGTAAATGAATTGCACTGCAGTAGTTGATCAAATTTAGCTTTGCGTGTACCCCAAATATGACAGCAAGCATAATCTGGTGTACAATCCGTTCTTTTTACCGCGATATTGATAGCAACACCTTGTTGAATCTCAAAAACGTTTTCATCTTTAGTTCCACACCGTGAGTTTTCTTGTTTTTTGGCATTTCCATGTAAATCAACGAGACACATTTTATGGAATGTATTAATGAGGCATTGTCGCATACCTCTAAATGTTGGATTGTCAATATATGAATGATTGGTGATAAAGCCTAGGACACCCGCTCCTGCACAATCTATCCGGTGTTGTGAGTAACAAATAAATTTCACATAGTCATCGTTGAGCCATTTTATGTTTTTTTCATTCAGACGGTGGCCATCCACGTGAAAATAATTTCGAATCAGATTCCCTGCCCATGTTAGCTGCTCATGTATAGCGCCTTTGGGGCCTGCGTTTTTAGTAATATATCTGCCTTCTTTGGTTGAAAAAACTTGATAGGATTGTCCCGGCTGAATAA
>PUNP01000790.1 GCA_003551785.1 Candidatus Brocadiaceae bacterium
GGAGTTTGGTTCCCTAAACCGTGAAAGAGCTCATCGTGATTGTTGATATGCAGCATACGCCTGCCGTATTCGCGTTCTCCGGTCGGGTTAACCGTTCCGCCCAGGCAATTACATGCCGTCTGCATACCATAGCAAATCCCAAGGATGGGGATGCCGAGCCGGAATATTTCCGGATCGCACTGTGGTGCATCATTTGCATAAACGTTTCCGGGGCCGCCACTCAGGATGAGGCCCGCCGGGTCTATTTCACGCAGTTTACCGGCCGGGATGTCATGCGGAACCACCTGGCTGTACACTTCAGCCTCGCGCACCCGCCTGGCTATAAGCATGGCATATTGAGAACCGAAATCGAGAACTAATACAGTTTCATTGTCTTTTGCTGAAAGATGCATGCTCATTGTAACTGTGGACTCCGTAATGTAAATTTAGGCTTTCTTCTTCTTTTGACCGCTGATAACTTTAAGCGCGGTAAAAATACCCGTAACAAATCCCAGCGCGAAGATGATCATCATCATGATTATCTGGTGAGCTTCACGTGTGAAAAAAATAAAATCGAACTCCGCCCTTTTGTCTGCATTGCGCAAAATAAGGACGATAAACAATATAACGGCCACTGCAATGACGACCAACTTTATCCATGCTTTTCTGGACATAATTTTATCCCTCGATATTAACCTGAGAATTGGGTACTTTCACATTAAAAGCTTATCAATTTATACGATATATTGCAAGTGGCAGGGCCGTTAAAGTATAATATCCCGAAGCTTATTCCGTATCTGAATTACTTTTCTGTTTACAGGTCTCCTAAATAATGGCAATTAAAAACAACATAGATGTGGACGTCTTGAGCCGCTTCCCGGGCAATCCTATTGTCAGCCTTGATGACGTTCCATTCTGGTGTTCGGATATTTGGAATGCGGCCGTTACTCGTTTTGAAGATATATATTTGATGCTGATTACCGTTGAAGAGTTAGAGGGGATATATCACATCTACAGGGCGGAAAGCGGTGATGGTCTGAATTTCACATTTGATGAAACCGGCCCTGTTTTTTGTGATGGTTTGCCGGATGAGATGAAAGAATACCAAACCGGTGGCGCACGCGATCCCCGAATCACCCCTATTAATGGCTCATTTTATGTTACTTATATCGCTGAAAGCAGGCACGGGCATAGGGTGTGCTTGACGGAGACCAGTGATTTCAAACGTTTCAAATATTATCCCTATGCCAGCCAGGTGGATGTCAAAAATGGAGCTGTTTTTCCTGAACTCATCGACGGACGGTACTGTCTTTTGAAAAGACCCTGTCCGGGAGGGTCTATTTGGATTGCATTCTCGGAAGACCTGGAGTTTTGGGGGGATGATAAGTGTGTGATGAGGCCGCGGGGTGGATTTTGGGATGCAAGCCGGATAGGCCCCGCCTGTACTCCGCTAAAGCATGAAATGGGCTGGGTTTTCGTTTATTATGGGGTTAAAGATACCAGCGCCGGCCCCCTGGTCCGTCTGGGCGTGGCCCTCCTTGATGAAAAACAGCCATGGAACGTCATAGGACGCTCTGTTATTCCAATACTTTCCCCCAGAGAACCTTATGAACGACTCGGTGACGTCCCTAATGTCGTTTTTTCCTGCGGGGCCGTTCATGACGGCGACCTGCTCCACGTTTACTATGGTGCCAGTGACAGCTGTGTCTGTCGCTCCACGGCACGCGTAGATAAGCTCATTGATTCCTGCCTCAACGGAGATTGATATTATGTCCAAACCTTATAACCCCGATATACTTCTCAGATATTCGGGGAATCCGATCATAACGCTGGAACATATGCCGTTTAAGTGTAATACCGTATTTAACGGTTCACCAGTCAAAAAAAACGGTGAATATTATATTTTGCTCAGAGTAGAGGGGTTGCAGGGTTATTCGTTCTTCGCTCTGGCTAAAAGCCCGGACGGGTATGCATTCACAATAGAACCCG
The DNA here is from genome assembly GCA_003551785.1 of Candidatus Brocadiaceae bacterium. Next base: position 1,969 of record PUNP01000790.1, read on the forward strand.
ATCCGGTTATGGTTCCCTCAAAAGAGGGGAGATGGCAGCCATGGGAATCACACGGAATAGAAGACCCGAGGATAACTGAAATTGACGGTAAGTATTATGTACTGTATACTACGGTAGGTGAATATGGGCATTTCATAGCCCTGGCCGAAACGGAAGACCTATACCATTATAAACGCCTTGGGATTATCTCAGAGCCGGGTAATAAGGATGGAGTGCTGTTCCCTGAGAAAATCAATGGCTTGTATGCCCGCCTGGACCGGCCGATCGGAAATGATGTCGGCAGTATTTGGGTAAGTTATTCCCCAGACCTGATTCATTGGGGGCGCAGTGAAATTGTTATGGAGCCGCGGCCGCGATGCTGGGACTCATTCCGTATCGGGGCTTCAGTACCCCCGATTCTCACGGATCAAGGGTGGCTGGAGATTTACCACGGGGTCAAAATGACCTCTGCCGGCCCTATTTACAGAACCGGAGCTGCTTTGCTGGACGCTGAAGACCCATCAATTGTGATAAAACGAGGGTTGATACCGCTGCAGACGCCGCGTGAGTATTATGAAAGAATCGGAGATGTCGGCAATGTCGTCTTCGCCTGTGGGGCTATAATCGAAAATAACGGCGAAATGAAAGTTTATTATGGTGCTGCCGATACCGCAATTTGTGTTTCAGAAGGAAATCTTCAAGATATTGTTAATACTTTGCTGGAAGAACCATAAGCCGTATAAATCGGGAAAAAGTTAAAATTTCAAATAAAATACTCAAGTTAGAAGGAGGGGATCTTCATGGATGTTTATGAGTGCATAAAAGAACGCAGAAGCGTGCGGAACTATCTCGATAAAGAAGTTGAAACCGAGAAGTTGCACAGGGTATTGGATTGTGCGCGGCTGGCGCCCTCGGCTAATAATAAGCAAAATTGGCGTTTTGTCGTTGTTAAAGACCCGGAATTACGTAATAAACTTTGCGAGGCCGCTAAAGGGCAAAAGTTCGTCGCCCAGGCTCCCGTAGTTATAGCCGCATGTGCCTTAGAGCCCGACTATGTGATGACGTGCGGGCATCCCTCCCATCTTGTCGATCTGGCTATTGCGATTGACCATATGACCCTTGCAGCCAGGGAAATGGGATTAGGAACCTGCTGGGTCGGGGCTTTTCATCAAGATAGGGTAAAGCAGATTCTGAATATACCGGAAGATGTGGCCGTAGTTGAACTTCTCCCCATCGGCTACCCCGTAGAATGGCCTGCCGCTAAACCCCGTAAAAACATTGAAGAGATAGTTTGTGTGGATGGTTGGGAATGAGCAGCCGCAATATAGTCTTGATAGGTATGCCCGGAGCCGGCAAAAGCACTGTTGGAGTGTTGCTCGCTAAATCCGCTCAACGCGAATTTATCGATACCGATCTCCTCATCCAGTCCGGCGAAGCTCGTTCTCTCCCGCAGATAATCAGAGATCGCGGCTGTGATAAATTCAGTGAAATTGAAGAATCCTATATTTTAAACCTCCATTGCCGCAATACAGTTATAGCCACCGGTGGAAGCGTAGTATACAGCATCAGTGCGATGGAACATCTGACTGAAAATGGCGTTATCGTTTACTTAAAAACACCGTTTTCATCTATCCGACAACGGGTGGATAGCATGCTTGATCGCGGTGTGGTGCGCCGAACCGGCCAGAATCTCCAACAACTTTTCCAAGAGCGTGTTCCTCTGTATAAGCGTTGGGCTGATGCGATTGTGGATACTGATAACCTGACAATACCGGAAGTTGTCTCTGAAGTCTTGAAAGCTATTCGATAGTCTTATTGGTTTATGAAAGGTTCGGGATAAAGCCCTGAGCTTGGATACGGTATGATGACAGATTTGACGGAGTTCCCGGATTCTACCGCTTCATTGAAGTAAGTATGTGTTTTGTGATATAGTGTTAATAGAAATTTGTAATCTTGAATTTGACATATTCTCGGCAATATTGATTATCGGCCCCGCGTTATCTTTGCGGATGTTGAAGGACCACCTTTTTACCTGAAAGGATAAGTATTCAGTATAATGTGTTTGGAGTTTGGAATAAATTTGAAAGTCTTAAATGACGGCTTTTCTGTGCAAGGCTTTGCAAATTTTGACAATGAGAAGCTTGTTTTATTGGATACTTTGAATTATTAAAATGGAATAGAGAGTTTTTTTAGTGTTACGACAGTTTTTTAGATTAAGATTTTCGAAACATGGAGATGTAAGATTTACGTCGCATCATGATCTGATGCGATTGTACATGCGTGTTCTGCGTTGTGCAGGTTTGCCGATAGCGATGAGTGAGGGGTATAACCCCAGGCCGCGTATCAGCATACCGGCACCGCTGAGTTTGGGTATGAGCGGAACCAATGAAGTGCTGGATTTAGAACTTTCCCAATGGTGCAAGCCTCAATATTTATGTCGCAGGTTAAATAATTTCTTACCGGACGGTATTCGGATTTTGACGGCTGAAATACTTTCAGGCAAACCCGACAGGAATCTCGATTCGCTTGTATATGAGGTACCTTTAAACAGCGGTCATCCGGTTAGAGAGCATGATTTAGGGGATATTTTGGATCAAGACAGCTTAGTGGTTTTGCGGGGAGCTAAAAAGGGTGCGAAAGAAAAAAATATTGCACCTTTTATTGGTGGTCTTCGTTTGGCAGCTGATTCCTTGTTTATGTTGCTTAAAGTTAATAATCAGGGAACCGCCAGACCGGAGGAACTTTTAAATCTGCTCGGATGCGAACCATATAAGGATTATTTCCCGACCCGCATCACGCGAACGCACGTAAGTCTTCTCTCCTCATTACAATGAGGTAAAGATGGTTGATTCAATGATGTTGATAAATGTGTTGGAAGAAGCCGAGGCCCGTGTGGCCGTGGTCGAAGACGGCAAACTGCAGGAGTTTTATCTGGAAAGGGCAAATGCCGATAATATTGTCGGTAACATATACCAAGCCCGTATTGTTAATGTTAAGCCCAATATTGATGCCGCTTTTGTTGAGTTTGGGTATGAAAAGCATGGTTTCCTCCATGCCTCTGATATTAAACCCTCCGTAGCCAGGAAAGCGGTGGCTAGAAAAGATGACCGCAGGGGGGTTAAGAGTGTCAAAAAAGCGGTTAAAAAAGGTGATAAAATCCTCGTCCAGGTAACTAAAGAGGGGATTGGCGATAAAGGCCCCGCGCTTACAACCTACCTGAGCCTCCCCGGACGTTACCTCGTTTTCATGCCGGATATGAACTTACGCGGCGTTTCCAAACGTATCGAAGATGAGGGTGAGCGGAGTCGAATTCGGGATATTGTAAAAAAAATTGATGCCCCAAATAATGTCGGTATTATCGCTCGAACGGTAGCTGAGGGACGCGATAAAAGGCAGATGGAAAGAGATTTGAATTACCTTTCAAGACTCTGGAAGACTATAAAAAAACGAGCCGATGATGCATCCAAGCCTGCCTTATTGTACCAGGAAAGTGACCAGATTATCAGAGTAATTCGTGATGTTTTTGATGAGGATATACGACGAATATATGTCGATAATGAGCAAGTGTTTAATCGTGTCAAGGGGTTTTTGAAAGATGTTATGCCTCACCATGTTCGTAAAGTCAAGTTATATAAAGGTGAAACGCCGCTATTCAGCAAATACGGCATCGAGCAGCAGCTTACCGAAATGCATGGTCGAACTGTTGACCTGCCCTCCGGTGGAAGTATTATTTTAGAACAAACAGAGGCATTGGTGGCTGTCGATGTAAATAGCGGACAATACAGAGGTAAAGGCAGTGCCGAGGACGTCGCGCTTAAAATCAATAAGGATGCTGCCGAAGAAATTGCCCGGCAGGTTAGATTGAGGGATCTGGGGGGCTTAATTATCATTGATTTTATTGATATGGACAACAAAGACTACCGGCGTCAATTGGAAAAAGTACTTGAAAAAGGTCTGGCACAGGGGAAAGCTCGTTTTCGTATGCTTTCTATGTCCGACTTCGGTATCGTTCAGCTTACCCGACAAAGAAGGCGTAAGAGCCTGCGCCAGAGCACCTA
>PUNP01001022.1 GCA_003551785.1 Candidatus Brocadiaceae bacterium
GCCAACGTGAAGCACTTTGCAAAGCAACAACGCTGATGCGCGAGGCCAGAATATGTGCTTCGAATATTTCTCTGTTTTTCTTCACCTTCTCACGCATGAACTGCAGCTTCTCGTGGTTATCCAGTGACTTTGACAGCCGCTCATCAAATCCCGCCTCGTCGGCAAACCGCAGAGTTTTCACAACATCCGCTGCGCTGTCGGCATACAAGAAAAGAAATTCTTCACGGGAAATAGTCATCGATAAAGACTCCCAGAACGTTTCAGCCGCCTGCTGATGGGATATGCCAAAAAAATCGTCAATAAAATCAGCTGTCTCTATCGGCCAATCTGCAGTGCGGGCATCCTTCAAAGCTTTACCGCAGACAGCAATAACCGGGAAGACCGTATCTCGCAGCACACGGAACGATTCCCAAAAGGTATTGACCACTCCCAGACACTTATCGCGGGGAATCCGGGCCGCCAGATCAATCATGCCGTTAGTATTCTGGAAATTTTCAGGGGCGGGCTGGATCATTGTTTGAATAGCAGGAACACAAATAACTCTGAACCCGGCCGCGGCACTGGGCCATATTTTCTCTTCGGGAATATCCTTGTAATGCCAGTGGGCCATCACAATGTCACGGGGAAGGATGTCAAGCAATTCGGGATGCTTTTCCATTCCATCCGCCCACATCACCATTGTTTTTCCGAGGGATTTGACCGTTTCGTATACGGTTTTGACATGTTGGGCAAACACCCACCAATCCGGCCGGCCGGCACTTCTTTGGCTGCAGCGCGGGCAACCGGCAAAAACGGCCTCATCAAGTCCGGCGTGGAAAAAACGGCTCGGGAAAAGTTCCGAGACCTCCTCGATAATAGGGCGCAGCACATCCATAGTCTCGGGATGGGAGGGGCAGATGGCATTATGCCCGTAGGGCAGACCATCGAAAAGGTGCTTGAAACGTTCATGCCCCGTGATCCACAGCGAATGCCCCAATGTTTCCACTTCCGGCACGACGTCAATTCCTAGTTCAGAGGCTTTTTTAATAAATTCAGATGTCTGATCCTTACTGAAAGCATAGGGGGATGCAAGTTCAGGATAAGATTCGAGTTCGAGCGCCATACCTTCGTCATCACAGAAGTGCCACCATAGCGTATTGTATCCCCAACGACTCAGCAGAGGAAGCAAATCATCATAAAACTCATGACGTTCGGTAAGTCGCGCAGGGTCCAGCATTATTCCACGAACTGCAAATTCTGCGTTTTTTTCACCAATCATCAATAAAATCTCCTTTTCAAAATAATTCAAGGTTTTCGTCATTTGCATTATAATTGTAGTTTGCAAATTTTCGAAAATTGCACTACATGTTGTACATTTGGCGAGACGAAAGTGTCTATATGTAGGATAGGTACTCCAAAACTTGCAAACTACAAATTATAACCCGCTCCAGTATAATCCCGCACCGGGATGGGGCCGTAGCCGAGTTCCGAGAGTCTTTTTCGAAATACCTTGATATCCCCGGCATATTCCGGATCACCCGCCACGTTCTGTTTTTCATCGGGGTCTTTAGCAAGATCAAAAAGCACTTCAGAAATATCCTCTCCGTAATACTGATATTTTAAAGCATCCCGTTTGATCATAACATGATCTTTTCCCGAGCGCCTGATGTGGGAAATAGATTCGTTATGCCAGCTGCACTCATCTCCCTTCAAAAGGGGAACAAGGCTGCGGCTGTCCAGCCCTTCCGGAATCGGTATGCCGCATAGTTCGCATATAGTGGCAAAAAGGTCGCACAGATTAACATTTTTATCGCATACTCTTCCACCGCCGAATTCCTTCGGCCATCTGATAATCAGCGGTACCCTCGCGCTTGCTTCGTAAAAACGTGTTTTTTCCCATATTCCATGCTGGCCGAGCATCTCGCCGTGGTCGCTGGTGTAGATAACTATCCAGTCATCAATATCCTGCCCGACCTCATGCAGTTTTTCGAGTATAGTGCCGAAATGTTCATCAATGGTTTCAACCATTCCGTAATATGCTGCAGTTGCACGTTTTATATCTCTATAACTGAAATCCACCGGTTTGTTCTGCTGACTGAGAGAAAGCACCGGATGATCGCAGGGTGTATCGGTATAAACTGAAACCCTGTTCAGGTAATGTTTGAACTTTGCCTCGTCAGTGAAAAAAGGGTAATGTGGTTGCAAAAGACTCAGCTTCAGAAGAAGAGGGCCGGGATGCTGGCGGAAACCGGGCGGGCGGTCATAATGGGGATCGCAAAAAAATTCTTCAATAAAATGCTCGGCGGCGTCAGTTGCCATCGTGTCAAAATGCTGATAGGGTCCATTCGCAATACCTGCACGCTTCACTTCTTTTTCGTTTGACCACTTCCCTGTCCCCGGTTCGCGTTCATAGTGGTCAAACTCATCCTCCAGGCGGTTTTTAATGTATTGAGGCTTTACCGTTGCATCGGGGGCTATTCTGGTAGTCCATCCCTGCATCTGGTCCGGGCCTTCATGGTGAAGTTTGCCGCTGCATACCGTATTATAGGCATAACGCGACAGTTCACGGGCAAACGTCCTGTATCCTGGTTTCAGGTCCACCCAGCCCTCACAACCACATGTTTTGGGCAGCTTGCCGCTCATCATGCACTGGCGCGCAGGAACGCAGATCGGGGAGGGGGTGTATGCGTTTACGAACACCACCCCTGATTCCGCTAGCCGGTCCAGGTGGGGGGTGCGAACGACATTATTACCTTCAAAACCCGTAACATCGGCCCTGTGTTCGTCGGACATCAAAAAAAGTATATTAGGTCTTTTGACCATAGTTAATTTTCCCTTAAAATATAAGCTTAAGCGCCGGAATATCCCGGCGGGACGGAAAAACGGCTGCGGTGTGAGAAATCATCATGCAGCTATGAATCTGTATTCCACCGGCACAGGGCAGGGGAGTGTTAACATAAGCTTGGTTCACTGGATATTTACCGAACAACTTTCAACAAAGCAGGTGTCTGATGAAAAGATTATACTGTGGTTTCAATGCTGGATCAAGTCATTGTCATGTTGTTACGAAGGCCAGTGAAGGTGAATTTGCAGTGAATACTGAGATTCCGACAATGAACTGCAAATAACCGTTTAGGAAGATTGAACAGGTTTTCATCTTTTCGTGTCGGCTGTCATTCACCTGATTTGTTGGCTGGCAACCGGCAACTGACAACGAAAACTAAGAACGAGTTGAAAGAGGATAATGCAAAGGTCGCGGGGAACAGATTAAGAAAGAACGCTGCCGGAAACGAGTTTTTCAATTCCTTCCATCTGTTCGGCTTCCAGCGGCTCGAACTCCGAGGCCAGTCTTGCGTTTTCCTCCAACTGCTTTAATTCAGTTATTCCCACAACTGCGGTGGAGACGGGCAGGCTCAGCACATAGCCAAGCGCCTGTTTCATGGTGATGCCACGCTTGAAAATCTCCCCTCTACCGGTAACCTTCATACCGATTACGCCAGCATTTTTCTCGCGCGCCAGGGCAAAAAACTCTTCAAGATACTGCGTATCGTTCATCGCCCAGGGCCAGGCGGAGCTTCGGACAGGATTGAGGGTAATAAAGGTACATTCATAATCATAATGTTTCAAAGCTCTTATAAGCACCTTCGGGGAATGACTGCTTATACCGATATGGCGCACCACACCCTCGTCCTTAAGTTTTCTGAAAGCTTTCAGGGCGCCGTCCTGCGCCAAGACTTCGTCAAGCTGCTCGTCATCCTGAACACCGTGATGCTGATAAAGGTCGATATAATCCGTTCGGAGGCGCTTCAGGCTCTCCTCACACCCCTTCATCGCGCCGTCATAATCGTATTGTGGCGCTTTAGTAGCGAGAAAGACCTCCCCGCGCCGCTCCTCCAGCACCCTTCCTATATTCTCTTCACTGCCCCCGCGACCGTATCTGCTGGAAGTATCGATATAGTTGACCCCCAGGTCCAGTGCTCTGTTTATGATCTCGACCGCTTCATCGCTGCGGTCTCTGCGCTGCACGGTACTTTCGCCGCCAAGACTGAAAAGCTTTACATCAAGTCCCGTAGTCCCGAGCGGCCGCACCGGCATGGCGATCTCATCGCCTTGCTCGCCCGCCTTCACGACGGACGGGTGCCCCAGACCGCTCAGCCTGCTGACTCCATATCCAGCCGCAGCGGCCATAATCGACCTCAGCACTTCCCTGCGATTCATCCTATCATTGGACATTACCATGATCATACTCCTCCTGTAGAGAGTTCGTTGCGGCGAAAACGTAATATTCAATTTTTTCAAGCGCCGTCTTTGAAAAAATTATCTCTGCCACGGCAGAAAATCCAGGAGGCCACATGCTGCTCTTCCATCATCTGCATTGGTGATTTTTCTACTCCTTCTCCGGCCTCCATATCTGCTTTTCCGGAATCCCCAGTCCGTGCAGGATTCCCTCAGCATAGAAGGACTGTCCAAGCGTGTTAATATCATGTGCATCGCTCCCGACCGTGAATAACGCGCCGCTGTCAGCCAGTTTTTTCAGAAAATCCACATACAGACTTTTAAATCTGTCACTGAAAAGCGGATGAAAAAAAATGGCATGCGCATTGACTTCGATCGCACAGCGATTATCAGAACTGGCTTCGGCCCAGGACTGTAGCATCTCATCCGGGACAGCCAGCAGAAGTTCCACCCAGAAATCCGCAGGGCGCTGTTTCACAATCTTCCTGCTGAACCAGAAAGGATGCACGAGCACATCCAGGAGTGGATTCTCCAGCGTTTTCATAAAATGCCGGTGCTGTATCTCGATGATCTCATCGGGATCGAATGACTCTGTATATGGGGAATGGATTCCGCCTATAACGACTTCAAAACCGTAATCGCGATGTATTTCTTCACTGTAGGCAAAATCACCCTCGCATGCCTGATAGTTCAGCTCCACGCCAAAGAACACCTCTATCTCGGTTTCGACGTCTTCTATATCGGATTTGATGTACCTGAATCGTTCGAGCCGGTCGAGTGTATTCAGGTGATCTGTTATTGCTATTTTCTTCAGTCCGATGCTCTCAGCTCTTCTTATGATATTCGGAACGGACAGCGTCTCGTTGCCGCATCTCTGATAGAAAGTATGTATATGGCAGTCAGTACCTTTTAACATGAATTACTCCATTTAAAGAAAAAAAAGGGCATCTATCTGTCAGAATAGTTTTTTGTAAGACGTTCGTTATTCAATCAACTTTTCCTAAAGGAGGTATCCGATGAGAACATTGTATTGTGGTATTGATGTTGGGTCAAGTAACTTCATGTTGCTATGATGGAAAAGGACGACAAATTCATAGTGGATAAAAAGAATTATTGCGAAAGGACAAGTATCGACGAAATTGTGGTGAGCAATCCCAAAGAGATTGCATGGGCCACTATACCCTCATAAAACGATACTCAGGACAGGGATGGTGTTTCTTGACATCTACTTTCATACATGCGGGTTAAGTTCAACACACCAGCACCAGTGATCGGTCTGACAGAATATAACTCCCGGTTTTAGTTCGTAAATGGTGGTATAGCAGCTCCCCATATTATACCCGATTACAGTATCGTACCAAATGCAGCCTCGCCCGTCCGGGTTTATCGCCAGCCTGACCATGCCGCAACCGGGTTCACCGTTTTCCCTGCCCCAGTCAAACTTCTTCTCCTGCCGGGGCAAAGACAACCCCACCGGAAACCTCTGGCCGTAAGCGAGAGCAAGCCGGCCGTCGCCGAGTTTGAGCAGACACGGGGCACAGCCGCGTTCAAAACCCATGTATACGGGGTTGCTCCAGATCTCTCCGCCGTTGGCGCTCCAGGCACAGTAGAGCGGGAAATGATGTCCTGTACGCATCACACAAAACAGCTCACCACCGTCAAGCAGCACCAAAGCCGGTTCGTCGAACCCCTCGCCCACCGGATCGTCCTCGTGGGGCACGACGACAGTGGAAAGATATTCCCAGTTCAGGCCTTTGTCTTCGGATTTGACTATAATCGTGCGGAGTTTA